>NZ_JBXASO010000007.1:0-170083 GCF_058809375.1 Brevundimonas sp. GW821-FHT10E09
AGAGGTCGCTCATATCCAGTCTCCTTACAGAGCCTGAATCAGATCGAGCACATCACATCAATGGGTCCTGAGCCTAGGAGAAAGACGTCTTCCGCGGAGGCAGAGTGGCCTGGATAAGGATTCGCGAGTGTCGCCATCACGACCCCAGTAGGGCCATTGTTCCTAAAGCTTGGTCACCGAGATACGCGTTGTGTTTTCAGGCCGTGACGGTATTTTCTAGCCAAGCTTCAGGTGCATGAATCGGTTGGATTGATCTCATTTTCTGTCCGATAGAAAACGATACATCTCGAAATGTGCATGTCGCGGACAACGCTGGATTTATCCTGAAAAATCAGAAGCGTAGCTTTTTGCCAGTTTCCGTGACGGTATTTTTTTGATGAAAATATTTTTTATCCAGTGAAAACAGATGGATAACCTATACCCGAATAATCGAGTGGGAGTGATGGGGCGGCATGCGAATAGGGCCTCTGGCGAGGGCGCTCGTTGATGAGGGGCCGACGTTAGCAGTTGGGTTTGGACCGGGCGATCCTGTAGCCGTGCGGTGGCAGATGTACGGGTGAGGCGGATGGCGGTGTTGGCTAAGCCTTGTTGGAGATCCGTCTTTTGGCAGGCAGAGACTTCTGCGTTGTCAATGGATTCCCACTTTGACTGCCTGTTAGTTTGTTCCGACCGCCGTCCGTAGTAGTGGCGCTCAGTGCAGTCGGATCCTTCTGGCTCAGGGCCATGAAGGGTGTCTTAGTGGCGACAGGAGCCAAGGTCAGAGCAGAGCAGACGATCAAGCGCGTGAACGGACCCCAAGCGTTGCGCCCTTCCAACCGTACCAAGCCACCACCGCGAAGCAGACGGCGGGCAGCAGGAAGGCGACGTTGGCGCCATAGAGATCGGCGATCTTGCCCATGGGCCAGGGCAGCAGGACGCCGCCGCCGATGGCCATGACCATCAGGGAAGACGCCTTCTTGGTGCCGGCGCCGAGGCCGGTCGTGCCCAGGGCGAAGATGGTGGCGAACATGGTGGACATGAAGAAGAAGACGGCCAGAAGGGCGATGGGCGACACCTTGTCGATGCCGGCGGCGACGATCAGGGTCAGGACCACATTGATCAAGCCGTAGGTGGTCAGCAGGACACGGGGCTTGATCTTCAGCAGCAGGGCGGTGGCGAAGAAGCGACCGACCAGATAGCCGATGGCCGCGAGCGACAGCATGAAGGCGCCTTGCTGCGACGTCAGACCCTGCCAGTTGTGGGTCACCAGATTGATGAAATAGGCGCCGATGCCGACCTGGGCGCCGATATAGAGGGCCTGGGTGATCACGCCGGCGATGAAGTGCGGCTGCTTCGAAAGGGGCAGGGCGGGGGCGTCGCCTTCCGCCGCGCCGCCGTGGTCCGACAGGCCGGTCTCCGGCAGGCGGGCGCGCCAGACGGCGATGGCGAAAAGGACCACGCCGACGGCGATCAGGCCGTAGACGATCTGAATCGAGCGGGTCGCGCCGCCCAGAGCCTGGGTCGTCGTCGGGCTGAAGAAGACCGCGCCGCCGATCAGCGGGCCGAAGAAGACGCCCAGGGCGTTGAACGACTGGGCCAGGTTCAGCCGCTGCGAGGCCTTGGCCGGATCTCCCAGGACGTTGACGTAGGTGTCGGCGCTGGTTTCAAGGATGCACAGGCCGGCGGCGAGAACGAACATCGAGCCGACGAAGGGCAGGAAGGCGCCCGCGCCCGCCGCCGGGATGAACAGCAGGGCGCCGATGGCGGTGACCGCCAGGCCCGACACGATGCCGAACTTGTAGCCGCGCGCGTGCAGCAACATGCCCGCCGGGATCGACAGCAGAAGATAGGCCCCGAAATAGGCGATCTGCAGCCAGGCGCTGTCGGCCTGGCTGATGCTCAGCGTCTCCTGGAAATGCTTGTTCAGCACGTCCAGCAGACCATAGGCCAGGCCCCAGATCAGGAAGCAGGCGATGGCGAAGGCCAGCGGACCCTTCAGGTCGCCGACGGGTTTGGCAAGGCCTCCGGGCGTGTGGGCGGCGTCGGTCTCGATGACCATGGGATACTCTCCTGGATTTCCTCGGGGGCCTGGCCGTCTTGCTGCGGCTTCGGCGGAGTGGGGCTAGATGCGGTAGATCGCCTCGGCGTTGGCGGCGAACAGGTGGTCGCGCTCGTCGGCCGAGAAGTCGGCCGTGATCGCGTCGAAGGCGGAATAGAAGGCTTCGAAGCTTCCGTGGACGCTCTCGACCGGGAAGTCCGAGGCGAACATGGCCCGCCCGGTCCCGAAGATGTCGATGCACTCCAGCACGGTCGGACGGATGGTTTCGGGCGTCCAGGCGCGGTCGGTGATGCCCAGGCCCGAGATCTTGATCGAGACCTGGGGCTGGGCGGCCAGCAGACGCAGACCGATCCGCCAGCGCTCCATGCCGACGTCGTTGCGATCCGTCGGCAGGCCGGCGTGGTTGACGATCATCGGGATGTCGGGGTGGCGCGCGGCGATGATGGCGGCGGTCGCCATCTGCGACGGATAGAGCTGCAGGTCGAACGACAGGCCGTGGCGGGCCAGTTTGGCGAAGCCCGCGACCCATTGCGGATCGCGCAGCAGGTCGCGGTCGGTATAGGTCTTCAGCGGATCCTCGTGCCAGCAGACGATCTGGCGCACGCCGCGCACGTTCGGACGCGCGGCATGGGCCTCCAGCAGGGCGTCGAGGTCGGGATCGAGCAGGTCGGCGCCGGCGACGATGGCGTGCGGCCAGCCTCGGTCATCGGCGAGGGACTGAAGCCAGTCGGTCTCGGCCAGTTGCCGGCCCCTAGGCTGGCCGGCCTCGACGTGGACGATCTTGTCCACGCACCAGCCCGCCGTATCGGCCAGATAGTCGTCCAGCAGGTAGTCCTTGTGCGCGATGGGCGACATGTCCCCCGCCGGATTGTTCGGCAGGGGATCGTCCTGAATCCAGCCATAGCGCGCACGCGACAGGTCCCACAGGTGGACGTGGCTGTCGACGATGCGAAGATCCGAAGCCATCCGCGCGGCCTAGTACGTCGTGCGTCCGCCGGACGTGTCGAACGTCGAGGCGGTGGTGAAGCTGCATTCTTCGGAGGCCATGAAACAGACCATGGCGGCGCTTTCCTCGACCTCGCCCAGGCGACCCATCGGGATCTTGGAGCGCATGTATTCGACCTGGCTGGGCGGAAGCTGTTGCAGGATCGGGCTTTCGAAAGTGGCGGGGGTCAGGCTGTTGGCGATGACGCCCTTGTCGGCCAGTTCCTTGCCCAGCGACTTGGTGAAACCGATCACGCCGGCCTTGGAGGCGGAATAGGCGCTGGCGTTAGGATTGCCTTCCTTGCCTGCGACGGAGGCCACGTTGACGATGCGGCCATAGCCGTTGGCCAGCATGAAGGGCACGATGGCGCGCGAGCAGTAGAAGACGCCGTTCAGATTGATGTCGACGACGCGCTTCCAGCTGTCGATCGGGAACTCATGCACCGGAACCGTGGCGCCGGTGATCCCGGCCGAGGCGACCAGGATGTCGATCCGGCCCAGCGCCTTGTTGGCTTGTTCCGCCGCCGCAGCGACGGCGTCCGCGTCCGACACGTCCAGCGCCGCGACGTGGATCGCGCCGACCTCGTTCGCCGCCGCCGCCAGCGCATCGGCGTTGAGGTCCCACAGCACCACCTTGCCGCCCTCGGCGACGATGCGGGCGGCCGACGCCTTGCCCAGGCCCGAGGCGCCGCCGGTGACCACGGCCGTGCGGCCCGCGAAACGCCCCTGATAGGCGCTCATCGCTTCCACTCCACGAAGGTCTGGCCCTGTTCACCGAGCTTCTGGATGCCCAGGCGAACCGTATCGCCCGGTTTCAAGTAGAGCGGCGGTTTCTGGCCCAGGCCGACGCCCGGAGGAGTGCCGGTGGTGATCAGGTCGCCCGGCTCCAGCGTCATGAACTCCGAAAGATAGGAGACGATCTCGGCGACGCCGAAGATCATGGTTTTGGTGTTGCCGGTCTGCATGCGTTGGCCGTTCAGGTCCAGCCACATGTCCAGGTCCTGAACATCGCCCACTTCGTCGGTGGTGACGATCCAGGGACCGACGGGACCGAAGGTGTCGCATCCCTTGCCCTTGTCCCAGGTGCCGCCCCGCTCGGTCTGGAAGGCGCGCTCAGACACGTCGTTGATCAGCACATAGCCGGCGACGTGATCCAGCGCCTCATCCTGGGTGACGTAGGTGGCGGGCTTGCCGATCACGATGCCCAGTTCGACCTCCCAGTCGGTCTTTTCCGAACCGCGCGGAATGATCACGTCGTCGTTCGGTCCGTTCAGGCAGGTGATGGCCTTGGTGAAGACGACGGGTTCGGCCGGGATGGGCAGGTTGGATTCGGCGGCGTGGTCGGCGAAGTTCAGGCCGATGGCGATGAACTTGCGGCTGCCCTTGACGGGCACGCCATAGCGGGGCTGGCCCTCGACGAGGGGAAGACTGGTCGGATCGATGGCTTTCAAGGCCGCGAGCGCCGGTCCGTACAGCTGTTCCGGGGTGATGTCGGCGACGACGCCCGACAGATCACGAATGCGGCCCTCGGCGTCCAGCGTGCCGGGTTTCTCGTCGCCCTTGGGACCATAACGCAGCAGTTTCATAAGGGGCTTTCGTCTTAGCGCACATAGGGGCGATGAAGGGCGATGTCGCGGTTCAGCTCGACGCCGAACCCTGGCGTGTCGGGCACTTTCAGGCGGCCGTTCACCGGCGTCGGCTCGCCGATCAGCTGGGGATGGAACATGGGCACGACCTTGTCGGCTCCGGGCGCCATCATCAGGAACTCGGCGAACGGGCTGTTATGGCGCGTGACCACGAAGTGGTAGGAATAGACGCTGGATCCGTGCGGGATCATCAGCACGCCCTTGGCGTCGGCCATGGCGGAAATCTTGATCAGTTCGGTCACGCCGCCGCACCAGCCGACGTCCGGCTGGATGATGTCGCAGCATTCCATTTCCAGCAGCATGCGGAAGCCCCAGCGGGTGGCCTCGTGCTCGCCAGTCGTGACCAGCATCCCCTTGGGCGCGTTCTTTTTCAGCGTCTGATAGCCCCAGTAGTCGTCGGGGCTGAGCGCCTCCTCGATCCACTTCAGACCCAGTTTGTGCGCCTCGTGGGCCAGGCGGGTGGCGTAGTTCAGGTCCAGCGCCATCCAGCAGTCGAACATCAGCCAGAAGTCGTCGCCGCAGGCGTTCCGCATGGCCTCAAGCTCGGCCAGGTTCTTGTGCAGGCCTTCCTCGCCCTCGGCCGGGCCGTGGTGCAGCGGCATCTTGCCGCCGATGAAACCCAGTTCCTTGGCTTTGTCCGGACGCGCGCCGGTGGCGTAGAAGGTCAGCTCGTCACGCACGGCGCCGCCCAGCATGGCGAAGACCGGCTCCTGACGCAGGCGGCCCAGCAAATCCCACAGGGCCAGATCGACGCCCGAGATGGCGTTCACGACCAGCCCTTTGCGGCCATAGTACTGGGTCGAGAAATACATCTGATCCCAGATCTTCTCGACCTCGGTCGGGTCTCGACCTTCCAGGAAACGAGCCAGGTGCTTCTCGACAATATAGGCGGCGGGCTCGCCCCCGGTCGTCACCGCGAAGCCGACGACGCCGTTCTCGGCCTCGATCTCAACGACCAAGGTGCCCAGCACATTGATGCCGAAGCTGCGGCGGCTCTGACGGTATTCGGGATATTTCGCCATTGGCGTGGCGATATGGTCGTCGATCCAGTGGCCATCGCCCTGGTCATGATAGTCGGCGCCGCCGCCTGCGCCGTCATTCTTCACGACGAAGGCGCGAACATGCTTGATCTTTGGAAGGCGGCTCATTGAGGCATCACCGGCGTCTGGTGATTTGCTCCCATCATGCGGGATTTCACTGGCTTTTCTCCGTGCGGCGCGTCAAACTCGATCCCGTTCCGCGGACGAGCTTGCGTGTTTTGCTACATTCTGAGAATGAGGATTACGAAATGGGACGAGTGACGTCAATCAAGACCGTGCATGTCGATGGGGAAGATGAGGTCGGGACCAAAGCGTCCGGCAGTCAGACGCTGCTGCGCGGCCTGGACGTGATCGACGCCCTGATGGACGGCTCTCTGCCTCTGGCTGAGTTGTCAGAAAAACTGGACCTGACCCGCAGCACCACGCACCGCCTGGCCTCCGCCCTGGTCGATCGTCGCCTGCTCTCGTTCCGCCCCCGCGAAGGCTATAGCCTGGGCCCGAAACTGCTGGAACTGGGCCACGCCGCCAGCCAGCAGATGCATCTGCCCCGCGTCGCCCGTCCATGGCTGGAGCAACTGTCCGCCCAAACCGATGACACGGTCCATCTCGGCGTCCTCGATGGCCGCCATGCCCTTTATCTCGACAAGGTCGCCGGCCGGCGCCGGATCAATATCGGCTCCCGCCTGGGAGAGCGGCACCCGATCGCCTCGACCGGTTTGGGCAAGGCCCTGATTCTCGACAAGTCCGAGCCGGAATGGATCGACTTCTATGCGCCTGAGGGCGCGCCCTATGATTCGTCGGCCCGCGCCGTCTGGCTGGAGCGGATGCACGCCTATGCCCAGAAGGGCTACGCTTTCGACCTGGAAGAGAACGAGGACCAGATCCGCTGCGTCGCCGCGCCGATCCGCTCGGTGGACGGCCATATCGTCGCCGCGCTCAGTGTCTCTTCGGCCGCGCAGTATATGTCGGACGCCCGCATGGCGGAGCTGACCAAGACAGTCACCGCCGCCGCCAACGCCATCAGCGCCGACCTCGGCTGGCAGCCTAAACCCTGAACATCGTAGAACGCCGGAGCCCACATGCTGCTTGAGAACAAGGTCGTCCTGATCACGGGGGCATCGCGGGGTATCGGACGGGCGACGGCGGTAGAGGCCGCGCGCCAGGGCGCGAATGTCGCCCTCAACACCTTCCGCGACGACGCGGTCGCCGCCGAGGTGGTCGCGGAAATCGAAGCCCTGGGCCGCCAAGCCATCGTGGTCGATGCGGACGTGGCCCTGCCGGACAGCGCGACCACCTTCGTGAACACGGCCGTCGAGGCGTTCGGGCGTGTGGATGTCTTCGTCTCAAACGCCGGCATCTGCCCCTTCCACGCCTTCCTCGACATGCCGGTCGAGACGCTGCAGCGCACGATGGAGGTCAATCTCCATGGGGCCTATTTCATGACCCAGGCGGCGGCCAACCAGATGGTGAAACAGGGGGAGGGCGGCGCCATCGTCGCCATCAGCTCGATCTCGGCCCTGGTCGGCGGCGAGATGCAGACCCACTACACCCCGACCAAGGCGGGGGTTCACAGCCTGATGCAGTCCTGCGCCGTCGCCCTGGGGCGTCACGGCATTCGCTGCAACTCGGTCCTGCCCGGCACCATCGCCACCGACATCAACAAGGACGATCTCGCCGATCCTAGGAAGCGCGAATATATGGAAAGCCGCATTCCCCTGGGACGCCTGGGCAAGCCCGAGGACATCGCCTCGGTCGTCGCCTTCCTGGCGTCGGACATGGCGGCCTATATGTCCGGCGCGGCCCTGCTGGTCGACGGCGGCGCCTTCGCCAACTTCCAGTAGGGCGTCACGGTGATCATTTCCTCGCCCGGCGACTATCGCGAGGCGGCGCGGCGCAAGCTGCCGCCCTTCCTGTTTCATTATATCGACGGCGGCGCCTACGCCGAACAGACGCTGGGCCGCAACGTCGAGGACTGGCAGGCCATCGCTCTGCGCCAGCGCGTCCTACAGGACATGACCAGCCTCAGCCTGGAAACACGGCTGTTCGACGAGACCCTGCGGCTACCGATCATCCTGGCGCCAGTCGGCCTGACCGGCATGTACGCCCGGCGCGGCGAGGTGCAGGCGGCCAAGGCGGCGGCCTCGCGCGGCGTGCCCTTCACCCTGTCCACTGTTTCGGTCTGCCCCATTGAGGAGGTGGCGCCGGCCATCGACCGGCCGATGTGGTTCCAGCTCTATGTCCTGCGCGACCGGGGCTTCATGAAGAATGCGCTGGAGCGGGCCAGGGCTGCGGGGGTGAAGACCCTGGTCTTCACCGTCGATATGCCGACCCCCGGCGCCCGCTATCGCGACGCCCATTCGGGCATGAGCGGCCCTCATGCCGAGATACGCCGCATGATCCAGGCCATGACCCATCCCGCCTGGGCCTGGGACGTGGGGGTGCGCGGCATGCCGCACGATCTGGGAAATGTCTCGGCCTATCTGGGCAAGCCCACGGGTCTGGCGGACTACATCGGCTGGCTGGGCCAGAATTTCGATCCCTCGATATCCTGGAAGGATCTCCAGTGGATCCGGGACTTCTGGGACGGGCCGATGATCATCAAGGGCGTGCTGGATGCTCAGGACGCCCGCGACGCCGTCAGCTTCGGCGCTGACGGCATTGTGGTGTCGAACCACGGCGGCCGCCAACTGGACGGCGTCCTGTCATCGGCGCGGGCCTTGCCTGCGATCGCCGAAGCGGTGAAAGGCGATATCCGCATCCTGATCGATTCCGGCGTTCGCAACGGTCTGGACGTCGTCCGCGCCATCGCCCTTGGGGCCGACGCCGTGATGCTGGGACGAGCCTTCGTCTATGCGCTGGCGGCGGGCGGCGAGGCCGGCGTCGCCAACCTGCTGGACCTGTTCGAGAAGGAGATGCGGGTGGCCATGACGTTGACGGGGGCGAAGTCCGTGGCGGGGATCAGCCGGGATATGCTGGCCCTCTGAACCTTCGCCTTCTTCCGAAAGGCGAAGGTTGCTCGAAGCGTCAGCTGAAGAAGGCCCCGCCGACCGGGATCGGCGGGGCTTAGAGACGACTCGGCCCGCTTGCCGGTGCAGCACAGTCAAATCGATGGTTGCCGCCGTTTACGGAATAGACCCAGCGCTTTTCTTCTTGGCGGACGAGTTGGGCGTTCTTCGGGATCTGAGCGACTTCGCCCGGGCACCAGATTTCAGCCGAAGCTCCTGCGGGGATGCCCACGTCCAATATCAGACGATCACCGACCCGGCGCCACTCCGACGAAATGCGTCCCCTGACCGTGTCGAGATGGGCGGAGACGTGGTCGAGACCCTGCGGCGCCTCCGGACGTATCACGATGGTCCGGTAGCCCGGCGCGCCAGGCCGGATGCCGGCAAGGCTTTGATAAAACCAACTGGAGACCAAGCCCCAGTAGTGATGGTCGTAGGATCGACTATCCAGAGACCAGCCCTCGAGCATGGTATGAATGTCGTTGGCCAACCAGAACCCCCAGCTGGGTTCGGTGGTCTGAGTTGCGACGCGGTAGACGGTATCGACGTGGCCCGCATCACTGAGCAGCGTCAACGCATAGCGGCCCGAGAAAACACCCATGCTGGACAGGTGGTAGTCGTGGGCCACGATGTCGTCATTGACCTTTTGAAGCACGGCGTTCGCCAGACCGTCAGGAACGAGGCCGAATGCTACAGGCAGGATGTTCTGATATTGTACGAAGGCTGGCGCATCGCCCGACTTCGCCGGAACGCGATAAACCTCGCGGCCGGCGTCCCAGTAGGTGCGATTGTAGGCTGCGCGGATCGCATCTGCACGGGCGGCATAGGCTCGCGCATCCGCCTGTTTGCCCAGCAAGGCCGCGTTCTTGGCCAGCAGCTGGGTCATGTGGAAGAGATAGGCGGTCGCGACACTATCGACGTCGCCGGGCCCCGGCTGAGGCGGCGGGCCTCCGGCGCGATTTCCGGCCATGAAGGCGGCGATCATTTCAGGCGTGATCGGTGGGCGAGGATTGGCGTATTCGCCGAGGAAGGTGTTGGCCAGTTGACGGTAATGGAAATCGTCCGGCGTGAACCAGGACGCGGTGTAGTCCACCAGTCTCTTCTGGGTGTCGTACATCTCGGCCAGGAGGCGCGTGTCACCCGTCAACTGATACAGGTCGTCGGGCAGTATGAAGGTGGCGGCGTCCCAAGAAGGTGTGGGGCCGTTGACCATGTTCCACCCGGGCGTGCCCTCGTAACCGTACTGGGGCGTCGACGGCACGATCTCGGGGATTTCGCCACTGGGCGCCTGGGCGTCTCGGAAATCACCCATCCACTTGGTCCAGACGCGGCTGACGTCGAAGTTCAAAGCAGAGGCCAGAGCTGACGCCTGGGCGTCGCCCGTCCAGCCATTCTTCTCGAACGTCGGCGTATCGGTCTGGAAGCCGTGCATATTGTTCAGGATGGTGGCGCGGGCCGCCGCCTGAATCTGGTTCAACAGGGGGTTCGAGCTTTCGAAGCTTCCGATCGAGGCTACGTCGGAGTGCATGACTTCGCCGGTCAGGCTGTCCAGCGTCGGCGTGCCTGGGAAGCCCCGGACTTCCACATAACGGAAGCCGCGATAACCGAAACGCGGCGTCCAGTCTTCCGGACCGTCGCCGGCCAGGGTGTACTGATCGGTCTGAAGCTGCGTATCCACCAGTCCGCTCGCGGACAGGACCGTTCCGTCGGGACGGAGCTTCTCGTGCTGGATCATGGAGATGGTCTGCCCGGATGGTCCATTGACCTTAAGATGAAGGCGGCCGGCGAAGATGCTGCCGAAATCGTAGATCCACACGCCTGGACGGACCTGCTTCAGGCTGACGGCGCGGCGCGTGCCGACCACCGCGATCGGCTGTTGTTCTGCAGCGTCCAGGCGGCCTGCCGGACCATGGACGAGACGAGCGGTCGTCCAATCACGGTCGTCAAATCCGGGCTGCGACCACCCACGGGGCAGCAGGCGGGCGTCATAACGTTCGCCCGCATAGATGGAGTCATGCCGGGTCGGCCCCGGGTGGGTCCGCCATTGGTCGTCGGTCGTGACGATCTGTCGGCTGCCATCGGCCAGGGTGACTTCCAGCTGAAGTCGCGCGGTGGGGCGATTGCGCCACGGCGCCTCGTGCCAATACCATTCGTTGGGTTCGACCAGGTCATACCAGCCGCGACCTAGCTCCAGACCAATGACGTTGTCTCCGCGACGGATATGATCGGTTACATCCAGCGTCCGATAAAGGACGCGACGATCATAGGCCGTGAAACCGTCGCCGACGGCTTCGTTGATCGTCTTGCCGTTGATGTCGATGCGAGGAAAGCCGCCGGCGGCGACATAGAGGCGGGCCTCGACGACGTCCCCCTCTATGATGAACAGGCGACGCAGCAGGGCGGCCGGCTCAGTCTGAGGGAAGACGATATCGACGCCCCTCGCGTTGGCGATGTGCAGGCCGTCGGCCTCGATCGTGCCGCCGCTGAGCGGGTTGTCATTGCCCGAGAAGGCTGCGCGCGTGACGGAGCCGTTCGCCGGGGTGACGGTGAGTTCATGCAGGACGATGGCGTCGGGTGCAGGCGCCGATTGCCCGAACGTGGCGGGGCCGGCCTGAAAAATTCCGGCCGTTCCCTGGCGGTGATCGGTGTTCTCGAGCGTGTCGATGACGACGTCATCAAGGCGCGTGACGATGCGCGCCCCCTTGGCCTCTACCGTCAGCGTATGCGGGCCCGCGGTCCATTGTGTCAGCGTAAAGGGCAGGGGCACGGTCTTCAGCACCGTTTCCTTCACCAGGGGTTGGGACTGGGCGTCATAGGTCCGCGAAAGCGCCGTCAAGATCGGTTGACCTTCGGAGATTCCAAGCCGCCAGACATAGGCTTCCCCAAAGCTCTTGCCGACAGGGCTGGCCCGGAACAGGAAGTCGATGTCGCCTCCAGTCGGCGTAAAGCGCCACTCCGTCGTCGCGTCAGACCAGACGTGCTCGACGGAGGAATCGGTGGAAATCCAGTGCGCCTGCCAATCGTCGGGCTGCAGCAATCCCATTTCCCAAACGGCGGGCGAGCTCCAATCGGAGGGCCGGCCTTCGGCGTCGCGGGTCTGGACCCGCCAAACGTAGCGCCCACGTGATGCTAGCGCAGGGCCTTCATAGACGATCTGGGTTTGGTCGCCGGACGCCACGTCGCCGCTGTCCCAGATCAGATCGCCGTCCGATAGGCTGGCTTCAGAGGTCGCCACCTGAAGTCGGTAATGGGTCTGATGTGTCCTCGTGGCTTGCGGCGCCAGCCACTGGAAGCGTGGCCGGAGGACATCTGCGCCGAGCAGAGACGGTGCGGATTCGATCTTCAGATCCGATGGTGCGTTTGGCGACGCCTGGAGCATGGTGAGACGAGGCTGTTCGGCGTCGGCATGGGCGCATGCAGCCAGCATCAGACCGGTCGCTCCACAGAGCGCCAGCGATCGAAGGGACCGTCTCATGTGCATGCCTCCCAGCAGCGTCGCAATTCGGCGCGTTTTATTGTTGGAATGACGATATACCAACAGGTGGAAAACCGTCCCGTCAATCGGTCACAATTGGAAAAGTTCAGGGGGTAAATGCGACCTCTTGACGTTTTTCCCTAAATATCGGAACGTTTGATCACAAAATGGGACGAGGGGGCAGCTCTCGCGGGAGGACATTTCTTATACTGGCGCCGATTTCGGCGCATCGACGCGGCTCGTCGCTCGCGCCAATTGCAAAACAACACGCCCAGACCGGTCCACAGAAGACGGTCGGGTCAGGGAGAGACAAGATGAAAGCCACCAAGGAAGTCGCGCGGCTGCTGTGCAGCGTCGCCTTCGTCGCCGCGAGTTTCGGCGGCGCCGGGCATGCGCTTGCCCAAGACGCCTCCGTTTCAGCGCCCGACGCGATGCAGACGGACGACAACGCCGCCGAACTGGATGAGATCGTCGTCACAGGCACGCTGTTGCGGGGCGTCGCGCCTACGGGAACGAATGTGGTCGGCGTCACCAGCGAGGATATCGTCTCCACGGGCGTCACTTCGTCGGCGGACCTTTTGGCGCGTGTCCCGCAGGTGACCAACGCCTTCGGCGGCGTGCCGCAGGGATCCTCGACGATAGCCGAGCCCATCACTCGCCCGAATATCCGCAGCCTCGGCGCGTCGGGCGGGTCCACGACCCTGATCCTTTTGAACGGCAACCGCATGGTCGGCGCCGGAATTCTGCAGACGTCGCCTGATCCTTCCGCCATTCCTCCGTCCGTGCTGGAGCGCGTCGAGGTGATCCCTGACGGCGGCTCGTCCATCTACGGGTCCGACGCCATCGGCGGCGTGATCAACTTCATCACCCGCAAACGTTACGACGGCGTCGAACTGACCGCCAAATACGGCATGGGCGACGACTATACGACGACCGACTTCAGCGCCATGGCCGGGAAGGACTGGGGCAGTGGCTCGGCCTTGATCGCCTACGCCTATGCCCAGCATGACGCCATCGCAGGCGCAGATCGTGACTGGTTCGCCCAGGATCATCTGGCGGCCGGCGGGTCGGACTTCCGTTCGCAAAGCTGCACGCCCGGCAATATCACGACGGGCGGCGTCACCTATCGGATGGATACCCGCACCGTGGGCGTCAATCGCTGCGACGAGAACAAGGCGATCGACTTCTATCCTGAGGAAGAGCGTCAGAGTGTCTATGCAGCCCTGAGCCAGCAACTGACCGAAGACCTCAGCTTCGACGTCACGGGCTATTATTCGGAACGCGACACCGTGCGGAAAGGTCAGTCGCCGACGGACGGCACCGGCGTTCGCGGCACGGGAACGATCACCTCCGCCAACCCCTATTTCCGGCCGATCGGCGCCGAAACTTCGCAGACGGTCGCCTTCAACTATTCCGCCGTCACAGGCGATGCGCTGGAAAACCCGAGCAACTTCAGCTCGATGGGCGTCACACCGACCCTGACCTACAAGTTCGATGGCGGTTGGCAGATTCGAGCGACCGGGAACTATGGTCGCAGCACCAACACGGTGCACACGCGCCAGATCAACACGACGGCCCAGGCGGCGGCCCTGGCCGGCACGACGGCGGCGACGGCGTTGAACCCCTATGATGTCGGCACGACCAATTCGACGGTTCTGGACAGCATCCTGAACTACGAGCTGTACGGCGACGCCACGCAGGAAATCCGTTCGGTCAGGACCGTCGCGGACGGCAACATCTTCTCGACGGCGGCAGGGCAGGCTCGCCTGGCGCTCGGCGCCGAATATTATGAGGAGAAACTCGACCAGACGCAGGGCCAGGGCACGATCGGAAACCCCATCGGCGCCTCCAGCAGCTCAAACCGTGACGTCACTTCCCTGTTCGGCGAGATCTTCGTGCCGCTCAAAGGGCAGGACAGCGGGATCGGATCGATCGACGTCAACGCCTCGATGCGCATGGATGTCTACAGCGACGTCGGAGACACCATCAATCCTAAGGTCGGCTTCAACTGGCGACCGGTTTCCGAACTGCGCATACGCGGGAACTGGGGCACGTCCTTCCACGCGCCCAGTCTATCGGACCTCGGCTCATCGGTGGACACGCGGGCTCAGGTTCTGGGCGTCAGTCCGTTCCGCGCCGGCGGCAGCCCGGCGTCGGACCTGTTCCGGCCGACCATTCTCCTGGCCGGCGGCAATCCGAACCTGAAACCGGAAGAAGCCACCACCTGGTCGTTCGGCGCAGATTGGAACCCTGTCGGCGCCCTGGATGGGCTCAGGGTCAATCTGACCTACTTCAATGTGGAGTTCACCGACGCTATCGGGCTTGCCCCCTTCTTCAATGGCGCCTCCTATTTCGCCAATCCGTCCTATGCGTCCTTCTTCACGTTGAATCCGACCCAGGCCCAGGCCGAGGCGGCCACGGCGGGACAGCGGGTGGAGAATGCGCCGAGCATCACCAGCCTCTACACGGGCGGCGGCGCGACGCCCTATGCGCTGATCGATGCCCGCCGCAACAATCTCGGCTCACTAAAGGTTGATGGGATCGACTTCGACATCGGCTATGACTGGACGCTGCCGCTCGGCACGGTCAGCGCAGGACTGGCGGGCACCTATACGCTCAATCGTGACAGTCAAGCTGTCCCAGGCGCACCGACCGTCAATGAGTTGGACAACTCGACCAGTCGGTATTCTCTGGTTGGCACGCTGGGATGGCGTTCCGGTCCGGTCACGGTCGATGCGATCGTCAACCATCGAGCGGGCTATGACGTGACCGGCGTGGTTGGGCAGTCCGAGGTTGATGCTTACACCCTGGTCAATCTGTTCGCGCGCTATGAGTTGCCTGGCGAAGGCTGGATGCAAAACACCGCCCTGACCCTGAACCTCGACAACGTCTTCGACGAGGATCCGCCCTACTTCAACAGCGCGACCGGTTATGCGAACGGCGCCACGCTGGGCCGTGTCTTCTCGATCGGGGTGCGCAAGGCCTTCTGATCTCCGTTCGTCTCGTCCGGGGCCGTCGTCGCCCCGGACCCACCAAATCAGACGACCCAGACACTCTTTCTCTGAGCGTTCGTCCGAGCCGACGTCGCAAGGCGTCCTTCTGAGCGACTGACCGGCGCGTCCAGTGATGCGCCGGTCCTTTTCTCCGCAAAGCGAAAACGAGAACGCACTCATGAAATCCCGGCTGCTTACCGCGTCCATAACCGCGCTTCTGGTCGCTTCGATCGCCGCCCCCAACTTGTCGTGGGCCTCTCAGGTTTCGCCCGCTGCGGTGCAGGCCCAGGCCGTTCCGGCGGACGTGCTCGCTCGAGCGAATGCACTGATCGCGCGCATGACATTGGAAGAAAAGGCCGGTCAGGTCAGTCAGCTCTTCCTGTTCGGCGATCCGACCCCATTCGAGCCGGGTGTGCGGTCCGGCGCCACGGGGGCGTTGCTGTTCGTCACCGATCCCGCCCTGATCAATCGCCTGCAGAAGGTGGCGGTCGAAGAAAGTCGACTCGGCATCCCCCTATTGTTCGGCTTCGATGTCATTCACGGATTGCGGACGATCTTCCCTGTGCCGATTGGCATGGCGGCGTCCTGGGACCCCGCATCCGTCGAGCAGGGGCAGGCCATCGCGGCGGCCGAGGCGCGGGCCAGCGGCATTCATTGGACATTCGCTCCGATGCTCGACATCACCCGCGATCCGCGATGGGGCCGTATCGTCGAAGGGCCGGGCGAGGATCCCTATCTCGGCGCCGCCCTCGCTCGCGCGGCCGTGAAGGGGTTCCAAGGCGAACATATCGGGGCTCCGGGCCACATCATCGCGGGACCGAAGCATTTCGCCGTCTATGGCGCATCCGAAGGCGGTCGGGATTACGACAGCGCATTCGTCTCGGACAGCCAGTTCTACAATGTCTATCTGCCGCCGTTCGCAGCCGCCATCGAAGCGGGCGCCGGCAATATCATGAGCGCCTATATGGAGCTTAACGACATCCCGGCCGCCGCCAATCACTGGCTGCTGACGGATGTCTTACGCAAACAGCTAGGGTTCGAAGGCTTTGTCGTCAGCGACGCAAACGGGGTCAAAAGCCTCGTCCCGCAAGGCTTCGCAATTGATGAGGCGGACGCCGCAGTCAGGGGGCTATCAGCCGGAAACGACCTCGAGATGGCGACCGCAGAGGCCGCCAACGCCACTCTTCCGCAAGCTGTCCGTTCGGGACGTTTGAAGGAGGCGGTCTTGGACGACGCGGTTCGCCGCGTCTTGGTCGCCAAGATTCGCATGGGTCTGTTCGAAAACCCTTATGTGGATGAGGGGGCGACCGAAGCCGTCTTGAGCGCGCCGGAACACCGCCAGGCCGCCCTCGCTGCGGCGGAGCGTTCGCTGGTGTTGCTGCAGAACGCCGGTGGCGCCCTGCCGCTTTCGGCGACAGCATATCGACGAGTTGCAGTCATCGGTCCTCTGGCGGATTCAGCCCAGGATACGCTTGGCTCGTGGGTGTTCGTGCCGAAACTCGAGGAGACAGTAACTGTCGCCGAGGGCATACGTAGAAGACTTGGCGAAAGCGCCCAGGTTACGACGGCGCCGGGCGTCCAGCTTCGCCGCGGCACGCCGTCCATGTTCGAGATGTTTCGACCCGCGCCGCCGGCCTGGACCGAAGCTCAGGCGGAGGTTGAGTTCGAGCGAGCCGTCGAGGCGGCGCGAGGCGCCGATCTCGTCGTCCTGGCGCTGGGCGAAATCGAGCAGATGAGCGGAGAGGGGGCGTCGCGTACTTCGCTGTCCCTGCCGGGAGATCAGCTTCGCCTGGTCGATGCCGTCAAGGCGCTTAACAAGCCGATGGTCGCTGTTCTGCTGAATGGCCGCCCGCTCGACATCGCGCCGCTTGCGGAACAGGTGCCGGGAATCCTGGAGGCTTGGCATCCGGGTTCCGAGGGCGGGACGGCCGTCGCCAAGGCCCTGTTCGGCGACATCAATCCGGGCGGCAAACTGCCGATGACCTGGCCCCGCAGCGTGGGGCAGATCCCGATCTACTACAGCCATAACGCGACCAAGGCGCCGGCCGATCAAGGTGCACGCTACTGGGACCAGCCTTCGACGCCGCTCTACCCATTCGGCTATGGGCTCAGCTACACCGACTTCGCCTTCACGGATATCGCGGTGGACCGTGCGGCCGTGCGGCTCGGCGAACCGGTCGTCGTCACGGCGACGGTGACCAATACCGGCGCCCGCGCCGGCGACGAGGTCGTGCAACTCTATATCCACCAACGCTCCGGCCGGGCTGCTCGTCCGGTGAGGGAGTTGAAGGGTTTCGAGCGGGTGACGCTTCGGCCGGGCGAAAGCCGGCAGGTGCGTTTCAATCTGACCCAGGCAGAGCTTCGTTACTGGAACGCGGGCGAGCGAGACTGGGTCTTGGATCCGTCGGACTTCGATGTCTGGATCGGCGGCGATTCCCGCGCGGAACTCAAAACCTCTTTTACGGTGGCGCCATGATCTTTCAGGGGCGTTTCGCGGGCCGCACGGCCGTGGTCACCGGCGGCGCCTCGGGCCTGGGCAAGGCCTCCGCCGCCCGCATCGTCGCCGAGGGCGGCAAGGTGGTGCTGTGGGACCTCAACGCCGATGCGCTGGCGGCGGCGGCAGACGAGGTCGGCGCGATCCACGTCGCGGCGCTGGACGTGTCGGACGCGGACGCCGTCGCTGCGGCGGCGGAACAAGCCAACCAGGCGCTGGGCCGGATCGACATCCTGGTCGCCTCGGCCGGGATCACCGGCGCCACGGTTCCGGTGCATGAGTTCCCTATCGACAGCTGGAAGCGCGTCGTCGACATCAATCTGAACGGCGTCTTCTACTGCTCGCGCGCCATCGTGCCTTTCATGCTGGCCAACGGCTATGGCCGCATCGTCAACGTGGCCTCCGTTGCAGGCAAGGAAGGCAATCCGAACGCCAGCGCCTATTCCGCCTCAAAGGCCGGCGTGATCGGTTTCACCAAATCGCTGGGCAAGGAACTGGCCGACAAGGGCGTCATCGCCAACAGCCTGACCCCCGCCACTTTCGAAAGCCCGATCCTGCAACAGCTTCCGCCCAGCCAGGTCGAATACATGCGCTCCAAGATCCCGATGGGCCGCCTGGGCGAGGTCGAGGAAAGCGCCGCCATGGTCTGTTTCATGGCCTCCGAAGAATGCAGCTTCACCACCGCCTCGACGTTCGACACGTCCGGCGGACGCACGACGTACTGATTGATTTCGATGCTTGGGGCCCTGACACGGCGGCCTTGAAGCTCAGGGCGGTGATCTCGCCTCGGATTGAGCCGAGAACTCTACGGTGCTTGCCCCTTCGCAGGACCGCCCGATTACGCAGCTGTTGCGCCATTCACCCGTCGCGAGGAGATGGAACCCGTAGCGGCGGCCTTCGCGTCAAAGCGGTACATCGTGGCGGCGCGGCGGCGTGAAACCATAGGTTCTGAACCGTGTATCAAGACGACCGTTGGCGATGGTGACCTCCAGATAGCCCTCCGGCGTGCCCAGGAAGCTACCGCGCCAGTCCGCCCCGGCGACCGCGCCGCTGGAGATGTAGCGCACCCCGGCGACCTCGACGGTCTCGTGTACGTGACCATGCCCCTGCAACACCCCCAACACATTGTGGTTCTGGAACAGTCGCATCACCTCACGGCCGTTCATCACCCGCGTCCAGTCATAGGGCGAGGCCGCCCAGTCTTCGGGCTCGTAGCACTCCAGCGCGGTCACCAACGGGATGTGAGTCAGGACAACCACCGGATCCGAGGGTGAGAGTATCGCGAACTCGCCGCGCAGCCATGCCAGCTGCTCGGCGTCGATGCGGCCCTCGTAGTTGCGGCCCTTGAAACCGATCGAGTCCAGGACAAGGAACCGCACGCCCTTGTGGCTGAAGCCGTAATAGGTCGGCCCGAACTGGTCGATGAAGTAGCGCTTGCCGTAGCCGGGCTCGGACGGGTCCACTCCGCTCTTCTCGAACAGCCCGAAACAGTCGTGGTTGCCCAGGACGTGACGAACCGGCTTATCCAGCAGACGTTCGGACTGGCGATAGAGCGCCATCTGGGCGTCGGCGCGCGCGCGCCCTACCTCCATGGCGTCGAACACGTGGTCGCCGCCATGGACCACGAAATCGGCGTCGCTGGCCGCCACCTGGGCAAAGCAGCGATGCACGCCCTCGACTGCGCCGTCCTCGGGCTGGATGTGCGTGTCGCTGAGGAACACGAATTTGAAATCCACTGTCTTGAGCTGGGCGGAGGCGGAGGCGGAGGCGGCGGTGGCGGCGCCGGCGGAAACGAGCGCTCCACAAATCAGGCTTCGGCGGTTCATGGCGGTCTCGATCATGGCCTTGCGCGAAAAAGCGCCGCCGCCGAGGAGCGTCCTCGGCGGCGGCTTGGTCAGGGATACGGACTAGAAACTGACCCGCACGGTGGCGAACACCTGGCGCGGGGCGCCTTGCTGCAGCGTCGTGTACGAGCCCGTGGGGTCGGCGTTGACGAAACCGCTGGTGCCGACTGAGGAATAGTAGCGCTTGTCAAACAGGTTGGTGACGTTCAGCAGCACTTCCACACTCGTCTGCGGGACGCGGTAGCCGGCCGCCAGATCGAACACGGTCGAACTCTTGACCGGCGAGTCGTTCAGGTAGGTGTAGAAGCGCTCGCCTTGATAGTGGGCCGTGACCTTCGACCAGACCGTACCGTTGTCATAGGCCAATTCGGCGCCGCCGACGGTCTTCGGAGCGGCCACGACGCGTTTGCCCTTCGTCGCGATCGTCGCGCCGCCGAGCGGCGTGACGTCGTCGTCGTACTTGGCGTCGTTGTAGGCGAAGCTGCCGAACAGCGACCAGGCCGGCGCGAAGCGCCAGCTGATCGCCGTCTCCACGCCACGCGAGGTCACGCCGCCGACATTCTGCAGGACGTTCTGGTTGCCGACGATCGTGGCGCTGATCGAGGTGGCCAGCAGGCGGTTCTCGAAGGCGACGTCATAGGCGGTCACGGAGGCCAGCAGCCCATCCCGGGAATAGCGATAGCCGGCCTCCAGGGTGCGGGTCTTCTCGGGCTTCAGATCCCTGCGGATGTAGTCGAAGCCGGCCTGGGTGGTCGAGAAGGGGCCGCTGGATGCGGAGGCCACGAAAGCGGCCATATTGCGCGTGAAGCTGGCGAACATCTCATTGCGCTCGTCCAGGCGGTAGAGGATCCCGGCCGAGGGCAGGAAGTAGTCCCTGGCCTTGATCACGCCGTTGATCGGCGTGTTGCTGGTGATCGTCTCGGCTTCGTTGGTGACGTTCAGCGCCTTGAAGCCGGCGTTGACCCTCAGATTGTCGGTGACCGACCAGGTGTCGCCGACGTGGAACTGATAGGTCTTGGTGGTGAACTGATAGTCCCAGCGCGTGCGGAAGGGATTGTCGTAGAAGCGCTGGAAATTGGTCGGAGCAACGCCCTTGGTCAGGCCATAGAGATAGGCCGCCTGGTGAAAGTCGTTGTCCTCGTACCAGACGCCGGCATCCAGCTTGTGGTCACCCAAGGTATAACTCAGGCGACTGATCAGGCCGGCGCGGTCGATATCGTACCGCAGCGCTGAAACCGAGACCGGCGAGCCGCCATACGCCTCGGGTGTCGCGTCGTAGGGACTCGCATAGGTGCCGATGCCGTGATCGCGGTGGTAGTAGGCGGTCGTCGATCCCGACAGCGACGGCGTCAGGTCGTAGTCGAGCCGTTCATAGACCAGGGTGTCCTGCCGCACACCGCCGCCGTTGTAGTAGACGTCGTCGGCGTTGAGATACGGCGCGGGAACGGCGCCGCCGGTCTGCAGGGCGGTGGCCAGGGCTTCGGCCAGGGGGAAGTTGTCGCTGATGGTATCGACGTTCCAGCCCAGCCGGTTGACCAGGGCAAAGGACAAGTCCGCATAATCGTCCTCGCGGCGGTCGGCGTAGTCGAGGAAGGTGGTCGAGCGCACGGCTTCGCCCAGCGGCTGGACGAACTTCACATTGATCTGCTCGATGTTTTGCTCGCCAGCAGCCTTCCACTTCTTGGTGTCCTGGCGCGCATAGGCGGCGTAGAGGCTGCCGCCTCCAGGTAGTCTGCCGGTGTTGAGCCGCGTGAACCCACGCCAGGTGCCGCCGCTACCGTAGGTGCCGGCCATATCGACGCCGAACTCGCCGGTCGGGTCGATGGAGGTAAAATCGATCGTGCCGCCGATATTGTTGGTCGAGGCCGTTCCCAGGGCGCCGCCGCCCTGGGACAGCGAGGTGGCGCCGTTGTTCTCGGTCAGCAGCGCGCGGCCGATGCTCAGGCCGTTGTTGTTGCGATACTGCATGTTGCCAAGCGGCAGGCCGTCCAGAGTGTAGCCCATCTGGTCGGTGGTGAACGAGCGGATGGTCACCTGTTGGGCCCACTCATAGGCGCCGAACGGGTCGGACGATGTGAAGTTGACGCCCGGGAGCTTGTTCAGCGCCGCAAGAGGTGAAGTGCCCGGGGCCAACTTGTCCAGTTCGGCCTTCGAGAGCGTCTGCATCTGGCGCGTGCGGCCGCGGCCCAGGACCACGACGTCATCGACCACCGCGCTCTCGGTCTGCACGAGTTGGGTGGGAGCCTCGACGAGCAGGTAAGAGCCGCCCGGCGTCGTTCGGACGTCCAGCCCAGACCCGGCCAGCAGACGGCGCAGTGCGGCATCGGCGGTGAAGCGACCCTTGAGGGCCTCGGCGGTTTTGCCGCTGACCTGCTCGGGGCGGAAGACGACATTGACCTGGGTCTGACGGCCGACGGCGGTCAGCGAACGCTCGAGAGACTGGGCGGGCAGGTCGAAGGCGTACTGGGCCTGGGCCTGGGCCGCTCCGGCCACCATCATCACCGAGACGGCCGCGCTGGCGAAAGCGGCATGTTTGAAAGGCATCTGGATCCCCTGAAAACTGAAGAGGGCCTGCGCGACCCTCACAAGGGAAACGAAGTGTTTGCGGCGATCCGACATAAAGATTTCATGACGTCGGCGTCGGGGGGAGGCGGCGGCCGGACCTATCGCTGCAGGTCCAGACCATCCTCCCGAGGCACGGCCCTGAGCCCGTGGAGCTGGGCTGCGGCGGCGGCGAACTCGGCGGCCTGGTTGGTGGCGAAGACGCCGGAAATCCGCAGGCCCGAGACATCGGCGTCGACCGTGACCTTGATGGGCCCATAGCGATTCATCTCGTTGGCGGCCTCAGCCAGGGTGGCGCTTTCGAAGATCACTTCACCTTGTTCCCAGGCCGTCACCATCTCGATCGAAGGCGTGTCGAGCTGGGGCTGAGCCTGCGGCGCCACCTGCAGTCGTTGGCCCGGGGTCAGGGTCGCCAACACCCGCTTGGCGCCACGTGCGTCCGCGCCAGCGCCAGAGATTTGCACCTTGCCGCGCACAAGGGTCACCGAAACTCGATCGCCCTGCCGCCGCACCACGAAGGCCGTGCCCAGAGCACGGATTTCCGTCGTCCCGGCCACGACGACGAACGGGTGGGCCGGATCGTGAGCGACGTCGAACGCCGCTTCCCCGCGATCCAGGCGGACCCGGCGCTCGGTCGCCGAATAGATCACCTTGGCGCGGCTGTCGGTGTTGAGTGTCAGGCGTGAGCCGTCCGCCAGGGTCATGGCGCGATGCTGCCCCTCTTCGGTGACATAGACCGACCCGCCCTTGATCACCATGATCCCGACCGCCGCCAGCACGCAGGCCGCCAGCCCCAGTCCGACCAGCGCGGGTCGGACCGCCGAGCGGCGAGGGGCGGAGCCTCGACTCGAGCGCGCAGGCGCTGAGTGCTGTGGCGACATCAACGCCGCCGCGCCGGGCAGGAACTCCCAGGTTTCGGTGACCTGCTGGAAGGCAAGCCGGTGCTCGGGATCCAGCGCCAGCCAGTCCTGTAGGGCCTGGCGGCTTTCCTCCACGCCGGTCTCGCGCTGGATGCGTGTCAACCAGACGGCGGCCTCCGCCCGAACGCGGTCGCGGCGCGATGCACTCGGTGTCACCATTGATCCATCCACTTCGTCAGCTCGACGGTCGCGCGCGCGACGTGCTTTTCCACCGCGGCGACGCTCATGCCTTCCTTCTCCGCGATCTGGGCGTAGCTGAGTCCCTCTATCCGGCGCGCCAACAGAAGTCTGCGTGTACGTTCGGGCAAGCGTTCCAATCCCTTGGCCGCGTGACGAAGCTTGGACCGCGCGCGGAGAATCTCGTCGGGAGCCGGCGTTTCATCAGCGATCAGCGGCGCGTCGTCGAGGTCGATGAAGGGTGCGGCCCGCCGGCGCCGCGCCGCGTCAATCGACAAGTTCACCGCGGCGACTACGACGCGACCTTCGGTGACGGGCGCCCCCTCGCGCCGCCCGAACGCCTCGACCCGCAAGAAGGCTTCCTGGACAAGATCGTCGGCGTCCTGCGCCATGACGCCGCGTCGGATGACCGCTCTGCGCGCTTTACGCAAAATTTGCTTCAACCCATTCATGGCCAGCCTGCGAATACGCCCATTTCTGTAGACGAACGGGCGCGTCGAATCCGACATTTCGGTCCCAGTTTTATGACACTGACGTCCGCGAGGGCGGCGTCCCCTGGCGTCTATGGGGGCCTGCCGCCGCCACGGCGACCTGAACGTTCAGCCTCGCACATGCGCGAGAAAAGCCGCGCGGGATATCAAATGAATAGACTTAATCTTCGATGATCGAGTGGGAGTGAGGGGTGGTGGACATGGGTGAGGCGACTCTAGCGCCCCAGATAAAGGCGAACGGCCCGTAGCCCCATCACAGTAGGGCTCCATCTAGGCTTTGCATCTATCGGTGGGCAGAGCCGGGGCATGTGGCGTTACTTGTGTCGACCGACCCAGCGGCGCGTCCGCCCGGAGTAATGGACCCAGTCCGCGCCGAAGAGGGCCGCCAGGTGTCGTTCCTCGCGCCGGATGGCGAGGCGGTCGGTGGCGAAGGCGGCGACGGGGGCGGCCACGAAGAACCAGGCGTTGTCGAACAGGCCGCCGAGGCCGAGCAGCAGCAGCCCGTTGGC
Organism: Brevundimonas sp. GW821-FHT10E09; assembly: GCF_058809375.1. Taxonomy (NCBI): domain Bacteria; kingdom Pseudomonadati; phylum Pseudomonadota; class Alphaproteobacteria; order Caulobacterales; family Caulobacteraceae; genus Brevundimonas; species Brevundimonas sp. GW821-FHT10E09. The sequence continues at coordinate 24,179 of NZ_JBXASO010000007.1, forward strand.
GAGATAGATCGGGTTGCGGCTCCAGGCGAAAGGACCGGTCGTGACCAGGGCGGTCGCCGCCCGGTGCGGCAGGATGTTGGCGCGCCGCCGCCGCATCTCCAGCATGGCCCAGAGGTCCAGGCCAAGGGCGAGGGCGACCAGGAGGCCGCCGGCTGCAAAGGCGCCGGGAAACAGGGGCGGCGGCGTCCATAGGCCTGCGGCGATGAACGCGACAAGGACGGCCCCGCCCATGATGAGCGGCGGCCAGGGCCAGCGGTTCGGCGCCTGCGGGCTCATCCGCCGGCCAGCTTCAGGACGCCGCGCAGCAGATAGGCGATCACGCCCAGGACGCCCACGCCCAGCACCCAGAGGGCGACGAACCACAGGCCCTGCCGGAGCCCGCTTGTCGGATCACGGCGCATCAGTGGTAACCATCGTCGCCGACCTTGCCGCGGAACACCCAGTAGGCATAGGCGGTGTAGGCCAGGATGATCGGGATCAGGATCAGGGCGCCGACCAGCATGAACATCTGGCTGGAGGCCGGGGCGGCGGCCTGCCACAGGGTGATCTCGTCGGGCACGGCGTAGGGGAAGATGCTGACGCCCAGGCCCGCAAAGGTGACGGCGAACAGGCCCAGGGACAGCAGGAAGGGCCAGACCTCGCGCTTCTGGCGCATGGTCCAGAAGAATGCGGCCGCCAGAATCACGACCAGCAACGGCACTTGGGCCGTCAGCAGGACGCCGGGCCAGTCGAACCAGCGACGCGCGTATTCGCCGTCGAGGAAGGGCGTGGCCAGGCTGACCGCGCCGATCATCAGCAGGGTCGCCGGACCCAGCTTCCAGGCCTGGGAACGGGCGTGGGACTGGAGCGCGCCTTCCGTCTTCATGTTCAGCCAGGTGGCGCCCAGCAGGGCGTAGCCGACGACGACGGCGGCGCCGGTCAGCAGGCTGAAGGGGCTGAGCCAGTCCCACCACCCGCCGCCATAGGCCCGGCCGGAAACCTCGACCCCCTGCAGAATGGCCCCCAGGGTCACGCCCTGGGAGAAGGCGGCCAGCAGCGAGCCGCCGAAGAAGGCCACGTCCCAGACCGGCTTGGCGCGCACCGTGCGCCAGCGGTATTCGAAGGCCACGCCGCGAAACACCAGGCCCAGCAGCATGGCGATGATCGGCGTATAGACCGCCGGCATCAGCACGGCGTAGGCCAGCGGAAAGGCGGCGAACAGGCCGCCGCCGCCCAGGATCAGCCAGGTCTCGTTGCCGTCCCACACCGGGGCGATGGAGTTCATCGCCTTGTCGCGTTGATCGCCCGGCTTCAGCGTCGGGAACAGGATGCCGACACCCAGGTCGAACCCGTCCATGACGATATAGGCGAAGACGGCGAAGGCCAGCAGAGCGGCCCAGACCAGGGTCAGATCAATGTTCATGATCGGTCTCCTCACCGGTGGGGATCGGCCGGTCGGGGTCGATGGCGGGGGCGGGGGTGATGCCCGCCGTGCGGATCGGCGTTTCCGCCACGCCCGGCTCGCCCCGGTGCGGCGCATGGCTCATCAGGCGCAGGATGTAGAAGACCCCGGCGCCGAACACCGTGAAATAGACGACGGCGAAGGCGGCCAGGGAACTGGCGACCGCAGGGGCGTCCAGCGGCGCGGCGCTGTCGGCCGTGCGCAACAGGCCATAGACCGTCCAGGGCTGACGCCCCACCTCTGTGGTGATCCAGCCGGCCAGAACCGCGACGAAGCCCATCGGCCCCATGACGAGGGCGAACCGGTGGAGCCAGGGCGCGTCGTAGAGACGTCTGCGCAGGCGAGCATAAAGGCCCCACAGGCCCAGCAGCAGCATGGCCATGCCCAGGCCCACCATGACGCGGAAGGACCAGAAGACGATCTCCACCGGCGGCCAGTCGGCGCGATCGATGGTGTCCAGGCCGGCCAGGGGCGCGTTCGGGTCGTGCTTCAGGATCAGGGACGACAGCTTGGGAATCTCGACTGCGCCGTGGACGGTGGCGGCCTCGCGGTCAGGCAGGCCGAACAGGATCAGGGGGGCGCCGTCCGGGTGGCTTTCGAAATGGCCTTCCATCGCCATGACCTTGGCGGGCTGGTGCTCCAGCGTGTTCAGCCCGTGCATGTCGCCGATGAAGATCTGGACCGGGGCGGCGACCAGGATCATGCCCATGGCCATGGCGAACATCTTGCGCGCCCCCTTGTTGGTCCGCTCCTTCATCAGGTGCCAGGCCCCGACCGCGCCGACCACGAGGCCGGTGGTCAGATAGGCCGCCAGCAGCATGTGGGCGAGGCGATAGGGGAAGGAGGGATTGAAGACGATCTTGTACCAGTCGGCCGGCACGAACTGGCCCACGTCGTTGATGGCGTAGCCCTGGGGCGTCTGCATCCAGCTGTTGACCGACAGGATCCAGAAGGCGGAGGCGAAGGTGCCGATGGCCACCATCAGGGTCGCCAGGAAGTGCAGCTTCTTGCCCACCCGCTTCAGGCCGAACAGCATGACGCCTAGGAATCCGGCCTCGAGGAAGAAGGCGCTGAGCACCTCATAGGCCATCAGGGGGCCGATGACGGGACCGGCCTTGTCGGAGAAGACCGACCAGTTGGTGCCGAACTGATAGGACATCACCAGGCCCGAGACGACGCCCATGCCGAAGGCGACGGCGAAGATCTTCAGCCAGTAGTTGAACAGGTTCAGATACAGGTCACGGCCGGTCTTCAACCAGAGCCCTTCCAGCACGGCCAGATAACTGGCCAGGCCGATGGAGAAGGCCGGGAAGACGATGTGGAAGGCCACCGTGAATGCGAACTGCATTCGGGCCAGAATGAGAGCGTCGAACTCCATGATCCTATCCTATGAAACCAGGCCGAGCGCGTCGATGCTCCGGTACAGCATGTATACGGCGACGACGAAGATCAGGATTGCGAACACGGTGTTCAGGACGCCCTTTTGTCCTGACAGACTCTTGGCCAGGCGTGCGCCCAACAGCCCGCCCAGGACGCCGCCGCCGATGAAGATCGCCGCCAGGGGCCAGTCCACCCAGCCGTCCAGCGCATAGTTGAAGGCCGTGGTCAGGCCAAAGGCCGTCACGCCGACCAGCGAGGAGCCGACGGCGTAATAGATGGGCATACGGGTCGAGACCATCAGGCTGGGCACGATCAGAAACCCGCCGCCGATGCCGAAGAAGCCGGACATCACCCCGGTCAGGACGCCGGTTCCGATCAGCTTCGGCGCATTGCCCGGCGTCAGAACCACATCGGGGTCGCCGGCGGCCGAGCGGCCCCTCAGCATCAGCGCCCCGACTATCAGCATCAGGACGGCGAAAAGGGCCAGCAGCTTCTGGCCGTCCACCGCCTTGCCCAGGGTCGAGCCCAGGACGGCGCCGAGGACGCCAGCCAGGGCGAACAGGCCGGCGATCTTCCATTTCACAGTGCCGTGTCGGGCGTGGTTCAGCAGGTTGGCGAAGGCGTTGGCGGCCACGGCGAAGGCGCTGGTGCCGATGGCGAGGTGGGGATCCTTGACCCCGACCAGATAGACGATCAGCGGCACGGCCAGGATGGACCCGCCCCCGCCGACCAGACCCAGGCTGAAACCGACCAGCGAACCCGCGCCGGCGCCGAGGCCGTATTGAAGAGGGGAAAGATCCATGGGGTCAGCGCGCGCCTTCCAGGCGTGGACGAAGCGCCGACAGGTCGTAACCGACCGCCTGGGCGCGTTGGATCAGGCGGTCGGCTTCGTCGGCCGCGCGGGCGAGCGCCCACAGGGTGGTGGTGCGCGTACCGGTGCGGCAAAAGCCGAACACAGGCCGGGGCAGGGCGTCGAGGGTCCGGCGGAAGGCCGCCACATCGGCGTCGGATATGGCGCCGCCGACCACGGGCACATGGGCGAACGCCAGGCCGACGGCCTCGGCGGCCTGGCGGAATTCGGCTGCGCTGGGCTGATCGGGCTCTTCGCCGTCGGGCCGGTTCGAGATCACGGATCGAAAGCCCTGGGCCGCGACGGCGGCCAGGTCCTGCAAGGCGATCTGGGGGGAGGCCGAAAGGGCGTCGTCCAGCGGGCGGATATCCATCGCTCGGTCTTCCTGCTTGCGGATCGGGTTCAGGTCTTGCGGCTCGGGTCGGCCGGCGCGCTGAAGGTTCACAGCGCGTTCAGCGGGACCTTGAGGTAGCGAACCCCGTTGGCCTCGGGCTCCGGCGGGCGTCCGCCGTTCATGTTGACCTGAACCGACGGCAGGATCAGCCGGGGCATGGGCAGGGTGGCGTCGCGTTGGGTGCGCATGGCCACGAACGCGTCCTCGGAGACGCCGTCGCGAATGTGGATATTGCCGGTGCGCTGGGCGCCGATGGTGGTCTCCCAGGCGAATTCATCGCGGCCGGGCGGCGCCTTGTAGTCGTGGCACAGATAGACCCGCGCCTCATCCGGCAGGGCGGTCAGGCGATGGATCGAGCGATACAGGGTCCGGGCGTCGCCGCCGGGGAAGTCGCAGCGCGCCGTGCCATAGTCCGGCATGAACATGGTGTCGCCGGGAAAGACCGCATCGCCGATCACATAGGCCAGGCAGGCGGGCGTGTGGCCCGGCACATGCAGCGCCATGGCCTGCAGCCCGCCGATGCGGAACCGGTCGCCGTCATTGAACAACTGGTCGAATTGGCTGCCGTCGCGGCGGAATTCGGTTCCCTCGTTGAAGATCTTGCCGAATACGGCCTGGACAGTGAGAATTTCGTGGCCGATGGCGAGCCGGCCGCCCAGTTTTTCCTGCAGATAGGGTGCGGCCGACAGGTGGTCGGCGTGGGCGTGGGTCTCCAGCAGCCACTGCACCTGGAGATCTTCGGACTTCACGTAGTCAATCAGGGCGTCGGCGGAGGCGTTCGAGGTTCGGCCGGAAGCCGGTTCGTAGTCGAGCACGCTGTCGATGATGGCGCAGACCTTGGAGCCGGGGTCGCGCACCACATGGCTGACCGTAAAGGTCGCTTCGTCAAAAAAGGACTTCACAACAGGACGTTGCGTGGCGTCCGCCAGGGCGGCGCGCACGACTTCAGCGGCCTGTTCACGGATGGGGTCTTGGGGGTGCGAGGACATGGGGACGTCTCCGTTGGGCGTTCATATATAGATATATTCATACTTGGCGCAAGTATGTATTTCGGCATGGCGAAGCGGCCTGAAGGTCGGTAGATTCCGCCTCTTGGATTCGTCTTAGGCCGCCCATGTGAGCTCCTTTCGCGTCCGGGAAAGGGAGGGCCGGACCGCTGTCGCGGTCCGGCCGGCGTCCGATCAGGCGGCTTTCGGGGCGTCGGGGAGCTCGCGCGTCGAGAAGTACCAGTCGGTGTAGTCGTAGCCTTCGGAGGCGCGGGCCTCAGCCGCCGCGGCGGTCTTGGGCGGGGGCACGATGGCCGGCTGGCCCGGGCGCCAGTCTTCCGGGGTCGCCACGCCATTGGCGTCCGACGTCTGGATGGCGGTCAGCAGTCGGACGAACTCGTCGATGCTGCGGCCGTTGCTCATGGGGTAATAGACCATGGCGCGAAGCTTGCCTTCCGGATCGATCAGGAAGGTCGCGCGAACGGCTGAGGTGTCGGCCGCGCCCGGATGGATCATCCCATAGGCCTGGGCCACCTCCATCTTCAGGTCCTCGATGATGGGGAAGGGGATTTCGACGCCGAACTTCTCCTTGATGTTCCGGGTCCAGGCCAGGTGGGAGAAGATGCTGTCGATCGATAGTCCCAGAAGGTCGCAGTTCATCGCGGCGAACTCATCCGCGTGCTTCGCGAAGCCGATGAACTCGGTCGTGCAGACCGGGGTGAAGTCGGAGGGGTGGGAAAAGAGAATGAGCCATTTGCCGCGATAGTCGGCCAGGCAGCGATCCCCGTGGGTCGTGCGGGCGTGGAAGTCGGGGGCGGGTTCGTTGAGGCGGGGAAGTCCGGTCATGTGATGTCTCCTTCAGACATCCTGATCAACACTTATATACATAGTTACACAAACTAATAGTTTTTATCCGCCTGAAAGGTTCAGCCTATGACCCCCGTCAATTGACGATCAGCGCATAGCCCGCCTGTTGATGGTGAATCACCGTCATCAGGGCGGCGAGATCGACGGTCACGCCCGGCTCGAGTTCGGCTTCCGTGACGCCGTGGCCCGCCATGGCCTGGCCGCACAGGCGCACCTGAACGCCGGCGGCGAGAAGGGCGCGGATCAGGGCGCTGTTGAGATTGGCGTCGCCCTTGCCGCGCGCGGCCCAGGCGGCGTCGGACAGGACCGCAGTCGTGGCGGCGCCGTGCAGGACGACGACGATCTGACGATGGTCGGCGTCGACGCCGCCCGCCGCCAGCATATTCGTCAGCCGCGCGACGCGATCCGGCTGTTCGCCCGCCTCCTCGGGGCGATGTCGGTGGTCGTGACGACTAGGCCCAGTTCGGTCAACTATACGCCCTCAATGGCATCGACCTTCAGGGCGTTCATGATCGGGACCAGCGCCTCGCACCGGCTGATCACGGCGACCCGCGCCTGCCGTCGAAGGTGTCCGCCAAACCGTCAGCGCGTAGTCGAATAGACCCCGACGAAGTCGTCATTTCCAACGTGAACGGCTATCACTTGGCCGGATTCGAGCAGACCCCGTTCGAAGGGGCGGCGGTCGAAGACTTGGAATCGGATGTCGGTTTCGGGCCTGACTTTCGTCGTGTAACGGTAAAGACCTGGGTCGGAGCCGTCGGGTGCGAGCCGCACGGCGACGTCGTTGGCGCCTAGGAAATCGCCCCAGAGCCACAATGACCCGGCGGCGCCCTCGGGACGACGAATGGTCAGAGTGATGGTCGTCGGTTCTTGATAGGCGGCTTGGGCGAAGGTCGCCGCAGGGGTCGGTTCCCCGTCGCGTCGCCAGTCGAAGTAGGTCGCGTTCTCCCAGTTGGATCCCTGACCCCAGCGGGTCGAGCAGTCGGTAGAGACCCAAGCCGGTTCCCAATAGACGACACCCACGCCGCCAGCGAACTTCACCCGCTGGGTCAGATCGACCATGTACTGGCGCTGGCCCTCGTAGGTGGCGGGATAGCCGGGCAAGAGTGAGTCCTCGCCCAGCAGGTTCGGGGAATCGTCCGCCGAGTCCGTGGTGAACGGATAGGCGGTCTCGACCACAACCACCTCCGCCGGATAGCGATGGCGCAGACGATTGATCGTCTGCTCCAGTCCGTCCAGGCCCTGGGTCGACCATTTGCGATAATAGCTGACGCCGATCAGGTCGAAGTCGGTGACTCCGTGCTTCCAGGCGTCGGCGAACCAGGGTTCGACGTTCTCGGGCTGGGCGATGTGCAGCATGACCAAAGGCTGGATGCTGGACTGGGCGCCGGCGTCGCGTACGGCCTTGATCCCGGCGTTGAACAGGGCGGCGTTGCGTTCCCAGTTGATGCCGGGGCGGGCGGTCTTCCAGTCGAGCTCGCCCATCATTTCGGGGTTGGTTTCATTGCCGACCTGAACCTGGTCCGGCATCAGGCCTTCGGCGTCGAGCGTCCGAAGGGTCTGGAAAGTGTAGTCATAAAGAGCCTGGGCCAGGGCCGGCGTGTCGTCGCGCATCGACCGCCAGGCCTTGGGCACGATCTGCTTGTCCCCGTCGGCCCAGTCGTCCGAATAGTGGAAGTCGAGCAGAACCTCCATTCGGGCCGCGCGGGCGCGGCGGATGGTTTCGCGCACATCGTCCAGGTCGCTGTAGTTGGTCCATTCGGCGTCGTTCCAGATCCGGACCCGCACCAGATTGGTCCCCATTTCGGCGAACAGGCCATAGGGATCGCGAGCCTGACCGTCCTTGCGATAGATCGCGCCGCAGTCCTCCATCTCGTTCACATAGGACAGGTCGGCGCCGAAATAGAAGGGCGCCGGCTGGCCCGCCTGCTGGGCTTGCGCGGGCAAGGCCATCAGGGCGGCGAAGGCGGGAAGGAGGATGCGGCGGATCTTCATGGGCGATTCCGTAGGCTTGAGGTGCGACGCGGGGTCAGTAGCGGAAGGTGGCGTCGAGGCTGAACCGGCGACCGAAGCGGGTGTTGCTGGCCAGACGGTTCTCGTCGTTGTCGTAGTAGGTGTTGACCTCTTCATCGGTCAGGTTGCTGGCTTGGAAGCGTACGCCCAGGTTCGACGTCACCTGGTAGGAGGCGCTGAAGTCCAGGGTGGATTCGTTGTCCAGCGTGCGCAGCGCAGACCCGTCCCAGCCGCTGATGACGGTGAAGGGGCTGTGGTACTTGTAGCCCAGCCGGCTCTCGAACTTGCCGTCGGAGTACCAGAGGTCGACCGTCGCCGTCTCGCGGGCCAGGCCGGTCGACTCCAGCGGGTTGTTGGCCGGCGAGAACTCCTTCACGTCGGAATCGACATAGGCGAAGTTGGCGTAAACGCCGAAATTCTCGAGCGCCGGGATAAAGCGGAACGGCGTCTGGAAGGTCAGCTCGATGCCGCTGATGCCGCCGCCGTCGCCGTTGAACGGACCGGTGACATTGTAGGTCACGCCGTCGATGGTCACCGGCTGGGTGAAGTAGCCGATGTGGGTCTCGACGTCCTTGTAGTAGGCGGCGGCGGCGAACAGGGCTTCCGGCGCGAAATACCACTCGTAGGACAGGTCGACCTGGTTGGCGATGTAGGGGGTCAGGTTCGGGTTGCCGGCCGAGCCTGTGGGCGGAGGGCTGGTGTTGAACAGGGTGCGGCCGGCGCGCAGTTCATCCAGCGGCGGACGCGCCAGGGTCCGGGCCAGGCCAAACCGCAGCTGTTGGTCTTCGGCCAGGGCCAGGGTCAGGTTCAGGCTGGGCAGAAGTTCGAAATAGTCATTGTCGATCGAGATCGGCGTCAGGGCTCCGCTGTTGACGGATTCATAGCCGTTGCTGGTGGTCTCGGTCTGAACCGCACGCATGCCGACGTTGCCAGTGACGGGCAGGCCCGCGAAGTCGCCGGCGAAATCGACCTTCACATAGGCCTCGAACACCGTTTCATCGACGGACCATCCCGAGGCCTCGTCCACGGCGTCTGCGGGCTGGACGAAGCCGCCGTAGGCCGCCTGGGCCACAGCGTCGAAATCGCCGTTCAGGAAGCCCGGGGTGTCGAAGTCGGAGACGGTGAAGCTGCTGAGCAGCGACGAGGGAAGGGTGGCGACGATCGGCGCCTGGGTCCACAGCAGTCGCTCGTAGGCCTTCGACCGGTCAGAGGCGCGGACGCCGAAGGAGGTCTTGGTGACGCCCGTCTCGCCGCCGTAGTGGGCGACGTCGAACTGGGCCGACGTCAGTTCGTCCGTCAGCTTGCCGCCGTCCGCCTGGCCGGGGACATAGTCAAACAGCGGCTGGAAGCTGGGGTCTGACGTATCATAGCTGGCGAAGGCCGACGGCGTCCGGCCCGGCGTCATGTCGACGCCGGCGAGCGCCGGATAGTGTTCGGTGAAGATCGCGCGCCAGAGGTTCTCGCGCTCGGCCTTCGAATAGGCGACGTCGCCGGTCAGGGTCCAGGCGCCCGACATCCACTTGCCGTTCAGCCCCGTGGCCAGCAGCGTCTTGTCCTCGACGTATTTGGCGATGACGTTGGTGACCGAGGCGAATGGCAGCGTGGCGGCGACCACTGTGCCGTCGATGATGGTGTAGGAGGCGGCCGGATCGCCGTAGGCCCAGCCGGAGGCGCCGGCAAAGTTCGAGTAGGTGTTGTTCCTGCCGTACCAAATCTGGTTCTGGTCCTCGTCGATTTCGACCTTCGAATAGAGGGCGTCCATGTTCAGTTCGAACTGGTCGGACGGCTTCCATTGCAGGGCGCCGTTTACGCCGTTGCGGGTCTCGGTCAGGCGTTTGACCTGGGTCTGGGCGCCCCAGAAGGTCGCGTCCAGATCGCCGTCGCCGTCGATATCGCCGGGCGATCCGCCCGTATCTTCGTCGTTCCAGCCCCAGCCCTCGAAGGTCGAATAGCCGTTCTTCTGCTCCTGGTGGGTCACACCCAGGTTGACGCCGAGGGTATCGGTAAGCCGATGGGTAAGGCTGGCGCTGAAGCGCGAACCCAGCGGATCATAGTCAGGCAGGTCCTCGCCGCCCTCGTAATAGACCGCGCCGGCGGTGCCGACGAAGCTGGGGCCGCGATAGTCCAGCGGGCGGATGGTGCGGATGTTGATGGTGCCGGCGATGCCGCCGGAAATCAGGTCGGCCGACTGGGACTTGTAGACCTCGACGCCCGAGACGACCTCCGACGGATAGATTTCCCAGCGGACGTTGCGGTCCGGCTCCGACGAGGCGACCTCGCGGCCGTTGACGAGGCCCAGCACCAGGCGCGGGCCGAGGCCCCGGATCGAGGCCTGGCTTTGGTTGCCGCGGTCGCGCGTGCCGTTGACGCCGGGAAGACGCACCAGCTCTTCGGCGATGGTCACGTTCGGCAGTTGGCCGATGTCCTCGGAGGAGATGGCCTCGACCACCAGGTCAGAGCGGCGCTTGACGCCGATCGCGTCGCGCAGCGAGGCGCGGATGCCGGTGACGACAACCTCGTCGACCTGGGCGGCGTCGTCGGTGGCGGGGGCCTCCTGGGCCCAGACGGGGGCTGCGGCGAGAAGGGCGGCCAGCGATACGCTGGCGGCGGCGATGGTCTTGCGATTGGCGGTCATTAGAAACTCCCCCTGTGCTCGCCTGATTTTCAGGTCGATAGTTTGGTGTTGCGGGCGTCGAGACGAAGCACGGCGGGCCGCAGCCCGTCGGCCCGCGCGGTGACGGTGATGGGGCCGCCTTTGCGGCCCGTCTGGACGATGGCCTGGGCCAGTCCGTTGAACAGATGTCGGCGGTCGCTGCGATCCGGCTCGTGGCTGACAGGATCGCCGTTGCCGACGCCGATGACCCGGGCGTCGCCCGCAACCTCGAAGGCGACAAGGTCGTTGGCGCGCGGACAGGGTCGGCCACGGGCGTCCACGACGCTGGTGGCGATCATGGCCACGTCCTCGCCGTCGGCAGTCAATCGTTGACGATCAACGGACAGACGCAGAGCCGCCGGGGCGCCGGCGGTCTCGCGACGCTGGGTCGAGACTAGGTGACCATTCTTGTACCCGCGCGCCTCCAGCACGCCCGGCGCATAGGGGACGGACCAGGCTAGGTGACGATTGCGTTCGACGGTCTTCGCTCCGACCGAGCGGCCGTTCACGAGCAGTTCGACGCGATCCAGGTTGGAATGGACCCAGACCTCGATCTCCTCGCCTTCGCGCCCTTCCCAATTCCAGTGCGGGAACAGGTGCAGCAGCGGTTCGGGCCGCCACCAGGCGCGGTAGTACCAGTAATTGTCCTTCGGGAAGCCGCAGGAGTCCATGGCGCCGAAGTAGGAGCCGACGCTGGGCCAACGGCTGTAGGGCGTCGGTTCGCCGCGATAGTCGAAGCCGGTCCAGATGAAGCCGCCGGCGATATAGGGGCGCTCAGCCGCAATGGTCCACCATTCCTCGGCGGTCGAGGCCCACCAGGGGTGTTCGCGGTCATAGGCGGGGACGATGTGCCGGGCCGCGTCCAGCACATATTCGCCCCGGGTCGAGACCGTGCTGCCCGTCTCGCTGCCGAGGATGGGCTGATCTGGGAAGCGGGCGTGATAGCCCTCCATCTGGGGGGTGCGATAGTTGAAGCCCAGAACGTCGACGACGCGCGATACGCCGGTGTCGAAGTCCTGGTCCTTTGCGGCCGTGACGGGGCGGGACGGGTCCAGGCGGTTGACCAGCCGCTTCATGGTGCGGGCGATGGCGGCGCCGGTTTCGTTGCCCTGGATCGCCTGTTCTTCATTGCCGATCGACCAGGCGATGACCGAGGGTCGGTTGCGGTCGCGCCGCACCAGGGTGGCCAGCTCTGTCATGGACTCTTCGTCGGAGGACATACGCCGCGTCTCGGCGATGACCAGCATTCCCAGCCGGTCGCAGGCGTCCATCAGCTCCGGCATGGCCGGATTATGCGAGGCGCGATAGGCGTTGCAGCCCATGGCCTTCAGCTGTTCGATCCGCCAATCCTGGAGCCGATCCGGGATGGCGGCGCCGACGCCGGCGTGGTCCTGGTGACAGCAGGCGCCGAGCAGTTTCAGCGGTTGTCCATTGAGCAGGAAGCCGCGTTGGGCGTCGAAGACCGCGGACCGGACGCCGAAGGGCGTCTCGATCCGGTCGACCACGACGCCGTCGATCTCGATTTCGGTGGTCAGCCGATGGAGCTGGGGATCGGCGGGCGACCACAGGGGAGCAACGTCCCAGGCCAGGGCCAGGTCGGCGTTTTCGTTCCTCCAGGGCGCCAGCGACAGCATGACTTCCCGTCGCGCCTTCTCCAGGCCGTTCGGCGCCACGACGACGGTACGCACCGTCGCCGTGCGAGACGAGTCCGACTGGTTGCGCACGGCCGCCTCGACCGTCGCCCGTGCACCCGAACCCTGCGGCTCCGCCCGGATGAACACGCCGTCGGGGGGCACATGGACCGGGTTCGCCGCCGTCAGCCAGACATGTCGGTAAAGACCCGCGCCTTCATAGAACCAGCCCTCGCCCAAGCTGGCGTCCACACGGACGGTCAGCCAGTTGGGGCGGCCGGGTTGCGCCACGTCGGTGATGTCGATGCGGAAGGGCGAATAGCCGCCGGCATGCTCGTCGACGATGATCCCGTTGACGAAGACCACGACCTGGCGGAACGCGCCGTCGAACTCCAGTCCGATGCGGCGGCCGGCCCAGTCGGCCGGGATGTCCAGGGGGCGTCGGTACCACCCGACGCTGTTCTCGGGATGGTCGCGGCCCAGGGCGTGGAACCCATGCGCGGCGCGGGGATCGTCCTGATCGGGCGCCAGGATGCGAGGCGTGGAATCGTAGGGCAGGTCGATCGCCCAGTCGTGCGGAATCTGGACGTCGGTCCAGGCGGAATCGTCGAAGGCCGCCTTCGCCGCCTCGGCGATGGGGGAGGTCTCGGAGCCGCCCGTTTTGGCGTAGGTGCGCTGATCTCGACCGAAGCCGAAATCCTTGTCGATGTCCGCCGCGTGGCCGAGAGCGAACTTCCAATCGAACGCCAGCTTGATGCGTCGTCGGGTCTCGGGCGTCGCCGCCAAGGCCGGGGTTGAGGGAAGAATCGCCGCCACAGCCGCCGCCGTTGCGCCCTGCATCAGGGCGCGCCGATCCACGCGTGAAACTAGTAGATCTTCGCGATCCAACGCGACGCCTCCCTGAAACCCTCAGGCCTGTTGCCGGCCCTTGAGTTCAGGAAACCGGCTAGGCCGACTTCTGTCAATGAAATAATTTTTACAGGCGATGTTGATCGTGCTCAGTGGCTGTCGCGAGGCAGACCGAACCTGTCGACGATCCGGTGGTATTTGACCGCCGGTTCCAGCACGGCGCCGGTCTCCAACTGACCGACCACCGCGCGCTGCATTTCCTGCCACGGCGTCTGGGAGGCCGGGTATTTGTAGCCGCCCGCCGCCTCGAACGTCTTGCGGCGCTCGGCCAGTTCCTCGTCCGAGATCAGGATGTCGGCGCGGCCGGTGTTCATGTCGATCCGCACCCGGTCGCCGGTCTTCAGCAGGGCGATGTTCCCGCCCGCCGCCGCTTCCGGCGAGGCGTTCAGGATCGACGGCGAACCGGAGGTGCCCGACTGGCGTCCGTCGCCGATACAGGCCAAGGCGCTGACGCCCTTCTTGATCAGGTAGGACGGCGGCCGCATGTTCACGACCTCGGCCGCGCCCGGATAGCCGATGGGGCCGGCGCCGCGCATGAACAGCAGGGTTTGTTCGGTGATGCCCAGGCTCTCGTCGTCGATCCGGTGATGATAGTCCTCGGGTCCGTCGAACACGACGGCAGGGCCCTCGAAGGCGTTCAGGTCATCGGGGTTGGACAGATAGCGTTCGCGGAACTCGGGTGAGATCACGCTCAGCTTCATGATGGCCGAGTTGAACAGATTGCCGGTGAAGACGACGAAGCCGGCGTCGGTCTTCATCGGGGCGTCGAAGGTCTTGATCACATCGGGCAGGACGATCTCGGCGTCGCGGCAATTGTCGCCGATCGACTTGCCGGTGACGGTCAGGGCGTTCTCGCGGATCAGCCCCTGTTTCATCAGCTCTGACACCACCGCCGGCACGCCGCCGGCGTGGAAATAGTCCTCGCCCAGATAGGCGCCGGCGGGCTGCAGATTGACCAGCAGCGGAACGTGCAGCCCCTCAGTCTGCCAGTCCTTCAGCGGCACGTCGACATGGGCGTGGCGGGCCAGGGCGGTGAGGTGGATCGGGGCGTTGGTCGAGCCGCCGATGGCCGAGTTGACGACGATGGCGTTGTGGAAGGCCTCTTTCGTCAGGATGTCTGACGGCTTCAGATCTTCGCGCACCATCTCGACGATCCGTAGCCCGGTCTCATAGGCGACCTGGGCGCGCTCGCGGTAGGGGGCGGGAATGGCGGCCGAGCCGGGCAGCGACATGCCCAGGGCCTCGGCCAGCGAGTTCATCGTCGTCGCCGTGCCCATGGTGTTGCAGTAACCGACCGACGGAGCCGAGGACGCCACCAACTCGATGAAGCCGTCATAGTCGATCTCGCCGGCCGCCATCATCTGGCGCGCCTTCCAGATGATCGTGCCCGACCCGGTACGCTCGCCCCGGTGCCAGCCGTTCAGCATGGGTCCGACCGACAGGGCGATGGCGGGGATGTCGACGGTCGCCGCCGCCATCAGGCAGGCGGGCGTGGTCTTGTCGCAGCCGATGGTCAGGACGACCCCGTCCAGCGGATAGCCGTACAGGCTCTCGACCAGCCCCAGATAGGCCAGGTTGCGGTCCAGGCCGGCGGTCGGGCGCTTGCCGGTTTCCTGGATCGGGTGAACTGGGAACTCCATGGCGATGCCGCCCGCCTCACGGATGCCTTCACGCACGCGCTCGGCCAGCACCAGGTGGTGGCGGTTGCACGGCGACAGGTCCGAACCGGTCTGGGCGATGCCGATGATCGGCTTGTCGGACTGCAGCTCTTTGCGCGTCAGGCCGTAGTTCAGATAGCGCTCAAGATAGAGGGCCGTCATGTCCGGATTTTCCGGATTGTCGAACCAGGCGCGGCTGCGGAGCGTCTTGGAGGGGGGAGGGGTCTTTGAGGTATCGGTCATTCAGGTCCAGCCGCCGTCGACGACATAGTGTTGGTTGGTGATTGCCCCCGCCTCGTCCGAACACATGAAGACGACCACCTTGGCGATGTCGTCCGGCACGAGTCGGCGCTTGAGGCACTGGTTGGCGTAGATTTCCTTTTCGGTCTCTGGCGTGACCCACAGCTCCAACTGGCGCTCGGTCATGATCCATCCAGGCGCGACAGCGTTCACCCGCACGCCGAAGGGGCCGAAGTCGCGGGCCAGCGAACGGGTCAGCCCAATCACGGCGGACTTGCACGCCGTATAGGCCGGCATGCCGCCCTGACCGATGATCCATGACGTGGATCCCAGATTGACGATGGCGCCCTTGCCCGTCGCCTGCATGTCCGGCAGCACGGCCTGGGCGGCGAAGAACAGGTGCTTCAGGTTCATGGCCATGCGGCCGTCCCAGTATTCCTCGGTCACGTCCAGGGTCGCATGACGTTCGTCATGGGCGGCGTTGTTGACCAGAACGTCGATCAGCCCGAACGCTGCGCGCACTTCCGCGACCGCAGCCTTCAAGGCCGGAATGTCGGTCAGGTCGCAGGGAATGAACAATGTGTCCGCCCCCAACTCGGCCCGAAGCCTGGGTCCGCGTTGTGTGTCGATATCCAGGAAGCCGACCCGGGCGCCCTGGGCGTGGAAGCTGCGGACTATGGCTTCGCCTATCCCCCCCGCGCCTCCGGTGACGATGACGGTCTTGTCCTTCAGATCAGGATAGATGGCGGCCATGATAGAGCGCGCCTCCTCGACGCCCGCCGTTTATCCGGCGACTTGTGAGATTTTACAAATGAAACCTGTGCCGTCCACGAAAATGGCAATAGCCACTGGCCCTGTCAACGGTGGACTGTCCTGGCTCTCAGGCTTGGGAGACGGCGCTCATCTGCCCGGAGATCGCTGTGGCCGTCCGCACCAGCAGGGTCGCTGCCTCCGCCTTGCTGCACACCATGGGCGTCTGTTCGATGAAGGGCGTGATCAGGGTGGCGATGACGCCGTCCGAGCCCATGATCGGGGCGACCAGATCGGTCACGCCGACGACGAAATCGCTGGCCCGCTCGACATGCGCCCCCTGGGTCATGGCGTCGGCGCGTTCGGCGAACTCGGCCACCACCGCCGCTCCGAACAGGGCGACGAGACGGTCGTGCAGATGTTTGCGCGCTCGCTCGTTGGCGCGCGAATAGAACATCAGCCCCGAGGTGGCGTCCAGAATGCTGCGGCGATAGCCGATCCGGACCGAATAACCCAGATCTCCGGGGCTCTCGATCCGGGCGATGACCACGATCTGGTCACCGGAGGGTACGACGAGATGGCAGGATTGTCGCGTAGTGGACGCCAGGTCACGCATGGCCGGCATGGCGACGTCGACCAGAGATTTGATCGGGGCCTGGGTCATGCCCAGGGTGAAGAGGCGGTTGGTCAGCCGATAGCCGTCCGGCGACTGTTCGATATAGCCGCGGAACTCCAGCACCTGGATCATCCGGAACAATTCGCTGACCGAACGCCCCAACGTCACCGACATCTGCGATGGCGTCATGGGTTCGCCCTGGGCCGACAACAGCTCAAGGACGTCGAGCCCCTTCTCGAGCGCCGGGGCGCGGTATTTGCGATCGTCGGTGGAAGCTTGGCCAGTCATGAGAATCCTGTCGGAAGATGGATAGGCTACCGGGGCTCCCTGATCGGGTGAAGCCTCGAAGGACACCGACCCTAACATTGTCGCCCGTGAAATGTTTACGCATATATAAAAAGCCGTTGCAGCCCGCCCGCGCCTCCCTTAGGCTTTTGCGGAAGCCCGAACCAAAGGGCACGATAGTTGGGGGAAATGCACATGACGCTCGCGGGCATCGATCTGGCCATTCTGGCGATCTACGCCGTCTTCATCTTCGGCCTGGCCCAGTGGGTCTCGCGGACCAAGGCCGGCGAGCAGAAGACCTCCACCGATTATTTCATGGCGTCCAAGAGCCTGCCCTGGTGGGCCATTGGCGCCTCGCTGATCGCGGCCAATATCTCGGCCGAACAGATCATCGGCATGAGCGGCTCGGGCTATGTGATCGGCCTGGGCATCGCCTCCTATGAATGGATGGCGGCCCTGACCCTGCTGATCGTCGGCAAGTTCTTCCTGCCGATCTTCCTGCGCAACGACATCGTCACCATGCCGCAGTTCCTGCAGCAGCGGTACGGGCCGACGATCCGCAATGTCATGGCCGTCTTCTGGCTGCTGCTCTACGTCTTCGTCAACGTGACCTCGATCCTGTGGCTGGGCGCCATCGCCGTCCACACCGTGACCGGGTTCAACCAGGATTACGCCATCGTCGCCATCGGCGTCTTCGCCCTGGCCTATCAGTTGTGGGGCGGCCTCAAGGCCGTGGCCCTGACCGACATCGTGCAAGTCGCCCTGCTGGTCTGCGGCGGTCTGATCATCGGCTTCATCGCCCTGTCGACCATCGGCGGCGAGGGCGGCGCGGCGGCCGGCTTCCACACCCTGCTGACCCAGTTCCCCGAGAAGTTCGACATGATCCTGTCGAAGGACAATCCGCACTATCAGGAGCTGCCGGGCATCGCCGTTCTGCTGGGCGGCCTGTGGGTCATGAACATCAGCTACTGGGGCTTCAACCAGTACATCATCCAGCGCGCCCTGGCCGCCAAGTCGCTGCCGGAAGCCCAGAAAGGCATCGCCTTCGCCGCCTATCTGAAGCTGCTGATGCCGGTGATCGTGGTCCTGCCCGGCATGGCCGCCCTGATCCTGGCCCCGAACCTGTCGGCGCCGGACCAGGCCTATCCGTCGATGATGAACCTGCTGCCGGTCGGCCTGAAGGGTCTGGTCTTCGCCGCCCTGATCGCCGCCATCATCGCCTCGCTGGCGTCCAAGGTGAACTCGATCTCGACCATCTTCACCTTGGACCTCTACGCCAAGATCAAGAAGGACGTGCCCGAGCACCAGTTGGTCACGGTCGGCCGCATTTCCGCCGTCGCCGCCGTGGTCATCGGCATCCTGACCGCCCGTCCCCTGTTGGGCGGGTTTGATCAGGCCTTCCAGTTCATCCAGGAGTTCACGGGCTTCTTCACGCCGGGCATCGTCGTCATCTTCATGCTGGGCCTGTTCTGGAAGCGCGCGTCTGAAGCTGGCGCCCTGACCGCCGCCATCGGCTCGGTGGTGCTGTCGGCCATCTTCTGGTGGCTGCAGGAGACCGGCCAGTTCATCTTCCCCTTCATGAACCGGGTCGGCGTCGTCTTCGTCGTCTCCCTGGTCGCGGCCGTGGTCGTGTCGCTGCTGATCCCGGCCAAGCCAGACGCCATGAAGATCAAGCTGGACCAGATCAGCTACAAGACCTCGCTGGGCTTCAATCTGGCCGCGGTCGGCGTCGTGGCCTTCCTGATCCTGGTCTATTCGATCTGGTGGTGATCGCTCATTGTATGAACGCATCGAGATGACCGGACTGATCGGCGTCGACTGGGGCACCAGCAATCTGCGCGTCATGCGACTGGGGGCGGACGGGGCGGTGCTGGATCGGCGCATCGACCCCCGCGGCGTCGGCCGCCTGGCCTCCGGCGCCTTCCTCGGGGTGCTTGAAGAGGTGGCGGGCGACTGGCTGGACCTGGCGCCGGTGCTGATCGCGGGCATGGCCGGATCGCGCCAAGGCTGGATCGAGACGCCCTATGCCTTCTGCCCGGCCGATGTGGCGACCCTGGCTGCGCGACTGGCCCGACCGGATGCGGCGCGCGACATCTATATCGTTCCCGGCGTCGCCCTGACGCCCCAGGGACTGGGCGACGTCATGCGCGGCGAGGAGACGCAGGCGCTGGGGCTGTTCGGCCCAGACGAAACAGGCCTGATGATCGCCCCCGGCACCCACAGCAAATGGGTGCGGGTCGAGAACGGCGCCATCGCGGGCTTTCGCACCTATCTGACCGGCGAACTGTTCGCCGCCGTGCGCCACGCCACACTGATCGGTCGCGACATGGGAGCGCCGGGCGGTGACGACGCCGCCTTCGACGATGGGGTGCGGCTGGCGCTGTCCGACCCGGCCGTCACCGCCCACCTGTTCACTGTTCGCGTCCGGCAGTTGGCCGGCTCCTTGCGCCCAGAGGGGGCGGCGGACTTCTTGTCCGGCCTGTTGATCGGCGCCGAACTGGCGGCCGAGACGACCCATCGCGACAAGCCGGTGCAGGTGGTGAGCGAGGCGGGCCTGGGCCAACGCTATGCACGCGCCCTGGCTCTGGCCGGCTTTAAAGACATCCGCAGCACCTCCGGCGAAGTGGCTGTGGCGCACGGACTCCACCGCATCTGGAAGGCGATCCCATGACCCAGGCCGTCGAAAAGGCCCTGAAGACGCTGCCCCTCGTGGCCATCCTGCGCGGCCTGACGCCCGAGGAGGCGGTCGAGATCGGCGAGGTCCTGGTCGCGGCCGGCTTCACCTGCCTGGAGGTGCCGTTGAACTCTCCCCGCGCGTTGGAGAGCATCCGGAGGCTGCGTGACGCGATGGATGGCCGGGCGGTGGTGGGAGCGGGCACGGTCCTGACGCCCTCGGCCGCGCAGGACGTCGCGGATGCGGGCGGGCAACTGGTGATCTCGCCCAACGTTGACCCGCGCGTAATCGAACGCGCCCGTGCGCTGGGCCTGTTCACCATGCCCGGCTTTTTCACTCCCACGGAAGCCTTTACTGCGCTGGAGGCGGGGGCCGACGTGCTGAAGCTGTTTCCCGCCGAACTGGCCGGGCCGGGCGCCGTCAAGGCGATCAAGGCGGTCCTGCCCAAGGGGCAGCCGGTCTATGCGGTCGGCGGCGTCGATCCGGACAACATGGGCGCCTGGCGCGCGGCGGGCGCCGACGGCTTCGGCATCGGCTCGGCCCTCTACAGACCCGGCCGAACGGCGGACGAGGTGGGTGCGGCTGCGTGCGCCTTCGTCGCGGCCTGGTTCGGAAGCGGACAATGAGCGCCGCAGCCGAACTTGTCTGGGACCTGGGGGCCGAGCTGGCGGAAGGCCCCGCCTGGGACGCCGTGCGCGGGGCCCTTTGGTTTGTCGATATCAAGGGCCGGGGCTTGCACCGCTATACGCCGGCGACCGGCGACACGGCGTCCTGGGACACGCCCGACCAGATCGGTTTCGCCCTGCCGGCCGAGGACGGATCTTTGGTTTGCGGGGTGCGCGGCGGCCTGCACCGGTTTGAACCGGATACGGGTGTCTTCACTCTGATCCAACCGGTCGAGCAAGACCGGCCGCAGAACCGGCTGAACGACGGCTTCGTCGCCCCTGACGGGTCGCTGTGGTTCGGCTCGATGGACGACAGCGAGGTGGTCAAGACCGGCGCCCTGTATCGCTGGGCCGACGGCGAGCTGACACGGCACGACGATGGCTATGGCGTCACCAACGGGCCGTGCCTCAGCCCGGATGGCCGCACCCTGTATCACCACGACACCCTGGCCAGGACCATCCTGGCCTTCGACCATGACGACGGGGCGCTGTCGAACCGGCGGGTCTTCGCCGTGACCGACGACGGCTATGCCGACGGTCCCAGCATGGATTCCGCCGGCGTGTTGCACGTCGGTCTGTTCAACGGCTGGGGGGTGGCGCAGTTTTCGCCTGAGGGCGAACGGATCGGCAAGATCGACATGCCGGTCCAGACCGTCACCAAGGCGGCCTTCGGCGGCGAGGATCTGCGCGACCTCTATATGACCACGGCCTGGCTGGGGAACGCCGACAAGCGCGGCGAACAACCGACTCTGGGCGGCCTTTACCGGTTGCGGGTCAAGACGCCCGGCCTGCCGCAGAACCTGATCCGGCTGTGATCGCCCTTGAGGCCGATGATGTCGGCGGCAATTGGCGTGACAGGCTGAGGCGCCTGGCGGATGGCCTGTGCCGGTGACGGTTTAAGCGGCAGATTCCTCGAACTGGCCGCTTGAAATCGCCGCAGCGCTTGGCGCGCCTCCTGGAGGCGGTGTAGCCGTTGGCGGCCCAGCATCGGATACGCCCGTGACCGACCCATCCACGCTTATGAAACACTATGACGACCCCCAGGCGCGGCTGGCCGATCTGGTGGTGCACCTGACGGGTCTGGCGCTCGCTCTCGTCGGGGGCGGGATGCTGCTGGGTCTGGCGATCGGGTTCGGCCATGTGGGCCGCCTGGCGGCTTCGGCCATCTACGCAGGCGGATTGTTGACGATGCTCGCGCTTTCGACGGCCTATAATTTCGCGCCCGCGCGGTTTCAGCCCGTGCTGCGGCGCTTCGACCATGCGGGGATATTCCTCATGATCGCGGGCTCCTACACGCCGTTCACCACCCAACATCTGACGGGGGCCTGGGCGTGGGGGATGACGGCGGCGGTGTGGGCCACGGCGCTGTTCGGCGCCCTGGCCAAGTTGCTGCTGCCGGGCCTGGGGCGCGGTTTCTGGATCGCGATCTACCTGGCCCTGGGTTGGCTCATGGTGATCGCGGTGCAGCCGTTGATGGAGAGCCTCGGGATCGCGCCGCTGATCCTGCTGGCGGTCGGCGGTCTGCTGTATTCGATCGGGGTCGGCTTCTATGCGCGCAAGGCGCTCCGGTTCCGACGGGCCATCTGGCACGGCCACGTTGTGGCCGCCGCCGCCGTTCACTGGGTGGCGGTGCTGCTGGCCGTGATCGCCTGAGCGCAGCCCGGCCGTCGCGCGGGCTTGCATCAGCCCTGAGTTCGGACTTGAACTGGGGCGGGAAGCGTCCGAATCCGTCGTCATGATCTCGGCGACCTCGGCTTGGCCAAGGGCGGTCTGGCGATGTTCCGCCGGGACGTGGGCGCCGCACCGAACGCCCGGCTCGAACGTCTGCTGTGTGACTTTCGGAACAGCGATGACGGCTTCCGGTTACGGGTCCATCACCCCCAGGAGGACCCTCTCAATGTTCATTCATAACAAGCGACTAATGTACACGGTGCGCGTCGCCGAGCCGAACCCCGGCCTGGCGACGCTCATGCTCGAGCAATTCGGCGGTCCGCAGGGCGAGCTGGCGGCGGCGATGCGCTATTTCACGCAGGCGCTGGCTGAAGAGGACGCCGGCCGCAAGGACATGCTGCTCGACATCGCCACCGAGGAGCTCAGCCACCTGGAGGTGATCGGTTCGATCGTGGCCATGCTGAACCGCGGCGCCAAGGGGAAGATGGCCGAGGCGGCGCTGGAGGAGGCGGATCTGTACATGTCCCTGAACGATCGGGGCGAGAGCCACACGACCTCCATCCTGTACGGCGGCGCGCCGGCGCTGGTGAACTCGGCGGGCGTGCCGTGGACGGCGGCCTATATCGACTCGATCGGCGATCCGGCTTGCGATCTGCGGTCGAACATCGCCGCCGAGTCCCGCGCCAAGATCGTCTATGAGCGCCTGATCAACGTCACCGACGATCCGGGCGTCAAGGATGCGCTGATGTTCCTGATGACCCGCGAGGTCGCGCACCAGAAGTCATTCGAAAAGGCGCTCTACGCCATCGATCCCAACTTCCCCGCCGGCAAGATCGGCGGCGTGCCCGAGTTCAGCGACAAATACTATGACCTGTCGCAGGGCGAGGGGAATACACGCGGTCCCTGGAACGAGGGCGAGCAGTGGGAGTATGTCGAGGATCAGGAGAACCAGATGGCTGTCGACGGCGGCGACGGTTCGGCCTCGGTCGTCCTCGAGTCCGCCGACGAGTCGTCCGTGAACGCCTTCGCGCTGCGAACCGCGTCGGATCCGGACGCGAACCCCGTCACCGGCGCCGACTTGGGCGCTGGGCCAGGCGCCGGCAAGACCACCGTCCTCCTCGACTGATCCCCTCGAACCGCCGGGCGTCCATGCCGCATTATCATTTTCACATGTTGAATGGACGCCCATTCCGGGACCTCGACGGCGAGGAACTGGCGGACGAGGCCGCCGCCCGTCGAATGACGTTGACGATCATGGGCGAGGTGCTGCGGGGCGGCGAGATCGACATCCGGGGCGCGGGTCCGTTCCGCATTCTCTGCACGGACACCGCCGGGGCTGTCGTCACCGGGCTGATCGCCGAAGAGATGTCGGCGAAGGCCGTGGCCCATATGCTGGCGAGATTGAACGTCGGGGCCGTGCAAGACTAGCCTTGGGATGTCCAACTCCCAGGCCGGTCCTCCCTGGCCGTCGAGGGCACGCCTCGGGAGCGCCGCACCCACACCCGACTGGGTGAAGCAGAAGCAGGTTTGGCGTGCCTCATGGGCAAACCCCGAGCGCGTGTTCTGCGACGCGCATCCGCCATGTGAACGTCCCGCCACCTCGCAACGTTTGGACCCCGGACACGTTACGCGGCGGTGGGGTGATTTTGTACGGTCTGATCGAAAATCTGAGCCGCAGGGATGCTCTGACGCCTGAAGAAGCGGCGGCGCTCCGTGAGGTGCTGGGGCCATTGCAACCCGTCGCCGCCGGGACCGACATCGTCCGGGAGGGCGCGCGGCCGGAGCACAGCACTCTGCTCACCAGCGGCTTCACGGCTCGCTATTCGACACTCGCGGTTGGCGGACGGCAGATCACCGAACTGAACGTCAGCGGCGACTTTGTCGATCTACATGGCTTCGTGATGAAGCAGATGGACCATGGCGTCGTCGCCTTGACGGAGTTCGTGATCGCCCCTGGTGGAGTTCGATCACGCCTTCCTGCGGCTTCAGCACGAGCCTCTCTGAGAGCCAGATCGCCGCCACCGCCTCACGGCGTCGGGCGGGCTGTCAGAGACTAGAGGTTCCCGGGGCGTCGTTCACCTATGTGAATGCGCCCCCCGAAACGGAGGCGCAGGAAAGAGCATGCCCCAAGAACAATCCTCCGCTTTTGCGCCCGACTGTTTGGCAAAGGCGAGCGCGCCTGCGCGCCAACGGCCGGTCTCGGCCGTGTCGGGTCCGACGGCCGAAACCCTGCGCCTGTGGCAGGCCTTCGCGCCCTTGCCGCCCGAGCGACGTCGTTGGGCGCTGTCGGTGGGCGTCGTCGAGGCCCGCCGCGCGGGCGACTTCCACCTCGGGGCGGGGGAGGTGGCGGTGATCGTTTCCGGCTGCCTGGCCACCGAGGCGGCGGGCTCGGATCTGTCGGCCGAAATCCTGGGACCGGGTCACGTGGTGGCGACCGGGACCGGCCGCTCCGTCGCCGGTCATTGGATCACCGACGGGGAAATCTATCGGGTTGCTCTGGTCGATTGGCTCGATCGGGCGGGCGAGGCAGGGATGCTCCACCTGTTGGACGCAGAGGACCGCAGACGCGCCAGGCTGGAACGCCGCCTCGTCTGCGTCGGCCGACATCTCGCCACCGCTCGCGTCGCGGACCTTCTGCTGTCCATTCACCGCGCGGCCCCGCGCCAGGACATCCTGCTGTCGCAGGAGCGTATCGGCGACATGCTCGGGCTCCGTCGCTCTACGGTCAACGGCTCGTGCCGGGCGCTTGAGGGCGCCGGGGGAGCGCGCACCGGGCGGGGGAAGATCCGGATCCTGGATGCCAGCGGCCTGACGAAGACCGCCTGCGGATGTCACGCCGCCTCGTGAGGATCGGCGGGCGATCTCCTGCCTGGCCTCGGCTCAGGCGCCGGAGCCAGGCTCCGCCATCCTGCCTGCTCGGCCAGGGGGCGGGCGTTTTCGGCGGCGGTCTGGGCCAGGGCGTCTGTCATGGGAACTCCGGGGTTGGGTCCGGCTTCCGACCCCCGGCAGCCGCGCCTGTTCCTTCGCGGACACTGGGAACGAAGCTCCGGCCGGGTGGTTGACCAGACTCAGCCGACCGGAGCTAAACCCATGTCTTATAGTGAAGTTTCGACCGACGCCGATGTCGGGTCGACCGCATTCGTCGACAAGGATCGACGCGAGGGCGAATACGAGGCGTCCAGCCTCAGGGCCGTCCTGATCAATCGGCCTCGCGATGAATTATACGCCTACTGGCGCGATCTCACGAACCTGCCGACCTTCTCGGAGACCGTGAAGTCGGTCGAGGTGCTGGGAGACGGCCGCTCGCGCTGGATCGTCGCCGGCCCAGGCGACAAGGACGTCGAATTGACCAGCGAAATCACCGAGGACGTTCCCGGCGAACGCATCGCCTGGACCTCCAGCGAAGGCTCCGACGTCGACCACGAAGGCTGGGTGGCGTTCAGAGACAACGCCTTCGGGCGGGGCACGGAGGTGCGGGTCTTCATCAGCTACGAGCCGCCTGCGGGGATCGTCGGCAAGGTCGTCGCCAAGGTGATGCAGCGCGAACCCCGCATCCAGGCCCGACGCGAGCTTCGTCGCTTCAAGCAGCTGATGGAGACGGGCGAGATCTCGACCTCAAAGGCGCCTGACGCCGCGCCCCGCGCCTCTCGCCACTTCTGATTTTCCCGACCCCATTCGATAAGGATTCGCCCATGCGCGCCCTCACCTGGCACGGCAAACACAATGTTCAGGTCGACACCGTCCCTGACCCGCAGATCGTCAATCCTCGCGACGCCATCATCAAGATCACCGCCACCGCCATCTGCGGTTCGGACCTGCACCTGTACGACAGCATGATCCCCGGCATGTCCAACGGCGACATCCTGGGCCATGAGTTCATGGGCGAGGTGGTCGAGGTCGGCCGGGGCAACACCAGCCTGAAGAAGGGCGACCGCGTCGTCGTGCCCTTCGTCATCGCCTGCGGCCAGTGCTTCTTCTGCGAGAAGTCGATGCCGGCGGCGTGCGACAACTCCAACCCGGCCGACAAGGCGGACGCTACCGAGATCGCCTATGGGCAGTCAGTCGCCGGCCTGTTCGGCTATTCCCATCTGACCGGCGGCTTTGCGGGAGGGCAGGCGGAATATGCGCGCGTCCCCTATTCCGACTATGGTCCGATCAAGATCCCGGACGGCATCGAGGACGAGAAGGTCCTGTTCCTGTCGGACATCTTTCCGACGGGATGGATGGCTGCGGAGAACGCGCAGATCCAGCCCGGCGACACAGTGGCGATCTGGGGCTGCGGCCCGGTGGGGCTGTTCGCGGTCAAGAGCGCCATCCTGCAGGGCGCAGGTCGGGTCATCGCCATCGACCATCATCCCAACCGTCTGGCGCTGGCCAAGGCTAACGGCGCGGAGGTGCTGAACTATCACGAGGTCAAGGTGCGCGAAGCCCTGCTGGAGATGACTGCGGGTCTGGGCCCCGACAGCTGCATCGATGCGGTGGGCATGGAGAGCCACGGCTTCTCGCCCGACAATATCATCGACGCGGTCAAGCAGGAGACGCGGCTGGGCACGGACCGCCCCCACGTGCTGCGCGAAACCATCATGGCGGTCCGAAAGGGCGGCACGGTCTCGGTGCCAGGCGTCTATGGCGGCTTTGCCGACAAGTTCCCCGTCGGGGCCTTCATGGAGAAGGGGCTGACGCTCAAGACCGGCCAGACCCACGTCCAGCGCTACCTGCCGCAGCTGCTTCAGCTGATCCTGGAGGGGGGAATCGACACCACCGACCTGATCAGCCACCGCCTGCCTCTCGAACAGGCGGCGGAGGGCTACAAGAACTTCAAGGAAAACCAGAATGAATGGACCAAGGTGATCCTGAAGCCGCATTGACGGCTGCACCAGCCGGGCTGGCGAGAAGCGGTCTGATGATCGACCTCGACGGCCAGGTCCGGCCGCGTCACCGATCGATACGTTCGACCGTGGCCCGGCGCCGGGAGGCGGATGTACGGGGGAAGTGAGCTCGCGGCCCCGGCCGTCTGAACCCGTCCCTTCAAGGGACGGGTTTCCGTCGGAACGCCCTTAACGCCCAGACTGCGACGCGGTCACAGTGCGCCGGCGTAGCGCTCGAACTCCTCCTTGTAACGGGCGGTCAGGCGGTCCTGATGTTCGCCCTTTTCCTTGAGGTGGATGAACCAGCCGTTCTCCTCCTCGAACATGTGCGTCAGCACCGCGCCCTCGATGTGGCCCCACTTGTCGAGCCAGGCGTCCGAGGAAGGGGCGATGTTCTCCAACTCCGCCATCTGCATCTTGGCGGTCGTCTGTTCGGAATAGGCCACGCCCGCCTGCATCTTGTGACCGTTCTGGGCCATAGCCGGATAGAGGACGATCTCTTCGGCCAGGGAATGGCCGTTCAGCACCAGAGCCAGCCGGTCCATGGCGGCGCGGCGGTCAGCCGCCGAACGGACATTGCGGCCTTCGGCGAAGGCGGCGCGGATCTGGTCATGGTGATCCAGGGCCAGCGACAGCCAATCTCCCGGCGCCGCCGCCTCTCTGGCCTTCTGAGTGGCCTCTTGGCGTTTCTCTTCGTTAGGCTGAGGCGTTATGGCGGCCAGCGCCTTGTCGATGACGGACATGGGTCTCTTTCCTTTTCAATGAAACTTGATGACGGCCCGCTCCGCCCCCTGATCCGCCCTCAGGGCGGCCGTTCGTCCGCCGAACCAGAGACGTTCGACGGAGATGGCGCGCCAGCCTTCGGGCAGGACTACAGGGCGATCAGGCCAATGGGCGGGATCGCCCTTCGCATCGAGGCCGGTGAAGCCGAACAGCAGCCCCAGCAACATCCCGCCCAGGTTGGCGAAGAAGGGACCGGCCGCAGTCTCGCTGTCAGGGTGGTCGGGCCGGTATTCCAGGCACTGGTGGAATCGCCCCGCGTCATAGGCCGCGTACCCCTCCTCGAACAGCTTCAGCGCCAGGGCGCGATCGCCGGTCCGGGCGGCCCAGACGCCATAGAGGGCGGGGAGCATCGGCGCGCCGACATAATCGCGCCAGTGCGCCAGGTAGAAGTCGAGCGTCCGGCGTTCGACTGCTTCGTCGGTCTGGTACCCGCCTGGAAAGAGGCCCCCCAGCGGCGAGGGAGTCGCGCCCTTGGGTTCGTCGATGCGGAAGGCGTCATGCGCGGCGATGACCTTGTCGGACCGCACCGGCAGATAGAGGTTGTCCCTGACCTCGGCCCATGAGGCCCGGGGCGTGCGTCCTGTCGCTTCGGCGGCGGCGACAGCGCGACACAGCACGTCGTGCGACAACATCAGGCTGAATGCGTCGTTGTCGGGCGGATCCGGCACTTCGGCGGGGCCCGTGGCGCGTATCAGTTCATATCCGCGCGCGGTGCGCGTCAGGCGGCTGACGATCCAGTCGGCCACGCCTTCCAGCACAGGCCAGGCGTCGTCCCTCAAGAAGGCCTCGTCGCCCGTCGCGTCGGCGAACAGGGCGAAGGCCCGCGCCACATGCAGCGACCCGTGGTCTTCGTGCGCCGCCGCCGACCCGGCCCCCGGCGCCGCCTCCTGCCCCGTCAGGGGCGCGGCCTCCCATGGAAACTGCACGCCCTGCCGGCCCGAGAGCCGCGCATTCGATTTCGCCGCCCTCAGGCCCCGGCTCCGGAAATCCAGCAGCGCCCGCGCCGCGTCCGGCTGAGACAGCATCACGGGCGGCACGCAGAAGGCGTCGATGTCCCACATCACGTGGCCGAAGTAATAATTGTAGTCGTGCCAGGTCGCGAGGCCGAAGATCGAAGTTGCGGACGGCGAGGCTGGATGCACCGAACTGTTCAGGTAGAAATAGGCCGCATCGATCAGCGCCTGGTGGTCTGGCGTCGCCCCATCGACAACAATGCGTCCCCGCCACAGTTCGCGCCACGCGTCTCGGTTTCGGGCTCTCAGGACGTCGAAACCCGTCTGGGCGCCCCGCGCAACCCGGCGGACCGCCTCTTCGTCGGGGCGTGCATGGATCAGCGAGGGGATGAGCGCGGCCATCTGTCTGAGGCTCGCGCCCCGCTTGCCGACCGTGCCGAGGTCGTAGGTGGTCTGCAATGGTCCGGTCGCGTCCCAGGCGGTGACGTCGGGGGAGGCCCCCGGCGTGGTCTCGGTCGCCAGGGCGACACCGCATGTGGACAGGTCCCCCTCGGTCGACCACAGCAGAGACCCGTCACAGGCCGGCTCAGGCTCGCCCGGCGTGTCGGTGCGGCGTCGGGCGACCCGTCCGCGCAGGTCCGTGGTCGCCACAACGGCGCGCAAACGCATGTGGCAGGGCACGTCCGGCCGCACATGGATTTCCTGCATCACCAGGGTCGGCGCGGTACGGCTGGTGAGAGTCAGGATCTCGATGGCGGCGTCCACTCCGCCGAGCCGGACACGGCACCGGCTGGTGAGTTCACCCGTGGCGAAATCGTAGGCCTGGCGAAGGTCCGAGACCGCCCAAGGCTGATCGGACATCCAGACGCCATTGACGCAGAGATCGGCGGCGAGCGGGTAGGGGACGGGGGCGGCCGCTTCCACCCGGCGCTCCGGATTTTCCCCGACCACCCCATTGACCAGGGTCATGCCTGCCATGAGCGGCATTTCCCTGACCCGAAGCCCGATCAGCCCATTGGCGACATAGGCCGGGAGGGCGCCGTCGCGGGGGCCGTTCTCGTCGGGCGGATTGATCGGCCGCCAGGCGTCCCTGTCAGCGCCAGGCATCGAGAACCTCCGCGCATTCCGCCGCTTCGACCTGCTGGCCGTAGCGCTCGTGATAGAGGGCGATGAGTCGGTCGTGAGAGGCGTCCGAAGAGCTGCACAGGCCGTCCTTGACGACCACGACCCTGTAGCCAAGGTCGACCGCGCCCAACACCGCCGCCAGGACGCACACATCCGTCTCCGCGCCTGTGACGACGAGGGTGTCCACGCCGCTTCGCCGCAGCACCGGGTCGAGATCGGTTCCGAACCACGGCGAGTAGCCGTGTTTGTCGATCAGGCGTCCGGGAGGGACGAAGCGCTGAAGCGGCGTCGCCAGATCCACCAATTCAGGGCCCAGGGCGTCGAGAGTCATCGACGACCATTTCTCCCAGTAGCCGCGCCAAGTGCCCCTGCCTTCGCCCGGGCGCGCGGCGGGGATGAAGCGGGTGAAGACGTTGCGTTCCGGCTTCGCTTCGCACAGCCGTTCGATGACGGGCAGCACGCGAGCTGCCCAGGGGGTGCGCCACTCCGTGTCCTCGACGAACATACGCTGCATGTCGACGCAAAGATGAACCGCCGTGTCCGGGATGGGGTCGCGTAGGCCTTGAACCATGCTCAGGCCGCCGCGCCCCGGGCCTTGTCTTTGGCGCGGGCGTCCGCCGGCGCGGTCAGGCTCTGGTCTGAGTTAGGGGACGAAGGTTCAATCTCGCCCGGATCAGGGGCGGTCTGGGTATTGGCATGGTGTTCGATGCGCCCGCTCTCGATCTCGGCGCGGGAGAAGACTTCCTCCTGTCCGTCTTCCAGCAGCTGATCTTCGGGCCCGCCGAGACCGCCCTGCGCCAGGCCCGACGTCGACCGGGCGTTCATGTGATCGTCTCTGGCTGCGTCCGTGCCCCGGAAGTCGGGTTGGGAAAGTGAGAGATTTTCATGGGCATGGGCGGCTCCTGGAGCGGCGGGCGAACCGCTCATCTCAAGCGCATAGCGCCTCACATCGGCCGACCGTTCCCTGTGTGCGGTGTTGGACACCCTCAGCGTCACGCATCGTCGTCGAGCGGGTCATGACCGGCAACGGCTCGGCCTACATCGCCAGGCTGTTCGCTGACGCCCTTGGCAGGTCGGCGCCGGCCACGGCCGAACCCGGCCTGCGCGCTTCCGCCATCAAACCTGGACCGACGACTAGAACCTGCGCCGACCACACCTGGGCGCCAGAGGCGTCCACACCGTTGACGCGGGTGAATACCTCCCTGGATATGGCGACCTGGTCGCGGGTGGGTTGCGGAGCTCGAGCCGTCCGTGTCCGCGATCGACGTATAAACACCTTCATAGTTCTTGCAGGTATGTATTTCAGTATGGCGAAGCGGCCTGAAAGTCACTAGATTCCGCCCCATGGATTCGACTGAGACCGCCCCGCCACACAGCCCCAGCGCCCTCCGCGCCCTCCGTATCAATGATCCGGCTCCGGACTTCATCGCGCGCACGACCCAGGGCGAGAAACGGCTCAGCGACTATCGCGGGCGGTGGCTGGTGCTGTTCTCGCACCCGGCCGACTTCACGCCGGTCTGCACCAGCGAGTTCATCGCCCTGGCCAGGCGGGCGGACGCTTTCGAGGCTCTGGGCTGTGACCTGATGGCTCTGTCGGTGGACAGCCTCTATTCCCACCTGGCCTGGCTGAAGGACATCTATCGCCGCTTCGGCGTGAAGGTGGCCTTCCCGATCATCGAGGATCCGTCCATGGCCATCGGTCACGCCTTCGGCATGGTCGACGCCGGCTCCAGCGACAGCGCCACGGTGCGGGCGAGCTTCGTCATCGATCCGACCGGGATCGTGCGCGCCATCAGCTGGTATCCGATGAATATCGGCCGATCGGTCGATGAACTGCTGCGGCTGGTGACGGCGCTGCAGACCGCCGACCGTGAGCAGGCGTCGACGCCGGCCGGATGGTCGCCCGGCGAGCCCCTGCTGGAGCCGGCCGCCACCACTCTGGATGCGGCCCTGGCTGACGGCGACGGTGATGCGCCCTGGTATTATCGCGAGCGCCGCGCATGAGCGACGACCAGGCCGCGGCCATGGGGCGGCTGAAGGACAAGGCGCCCCAGGCCGCCGAACTGCTACGTCAGCTGGCCAATACAAATCGGCTGTTGATCCTCTGCCATATTGCTGCGGAGGAGCGATCCGTCGGACAGCTCGAGGCGGATCTGGGCATCAAGCAGCCGGCTCTGTCGCAGCAACTGGCGGAGTTGCGCCAGTACGGCCTGGTCAAGACCCGGCGCCAGTCGCGTTCGATCTACTATTCCATCGCCGACGAACGCGCCCAGGCGGTGATGGGCATGTTGTACGAAATCTTCTGCGGCGACGGACAGGCGGTCGGCGCGCGCCTTCTGCCCTCCGCCGGGGCTTCGGCGCCCTCGACCGAGGCGTCAGCCCCGCCCCGTGGGGACGCCGCCCGGTTCGCCCGCGTCACCCCGGCGCCCCGTCGATAAGGCGCGGGCGGAGGGGACTGGCGTCCTTTCGTCTAGTCGGGTGTCCGAGGGCGGGCGAAGCGGTCGCATAAGATGTCGATGAGTTGGCGAACCGTGTCGTCGGCGAGGCTGTAATAGATGGTTGAGCGGTCGCGACGCGTCTTCACCAGCCCGCCCTCGCGCAGCCGTCTCAGATTCTGAGAGACGCCGGACTGGGACGGGCCGCACAGCCCCACAAGCTGCCCCACCGACAGTTCCTCCTGCGTCAGCCGGCAGAGCAGCAACAGGCGATGCTCATTGGCCAGCAGCTTCAACTCCGCAGCGGCCGCATGGGCGTGCCTGGCCAGATCCGCCATGGGGGCTTGGTGCGGCGTCATCGGGTCGCGGGTTTTCCGTCATCCCGCAGCACGACATAGATGGCCGGAATGACCAGGACGGTCAGCAGGGTCGAGGAGGCCAGGCCGAACAGGAGCGAGATCGCCAGACCCTGGAAGATCGGATCGGTCAGGATCACCGCCGCCCCGATCATGGCCGCCAGGGCGGTCAGCAGGATCGGCTTGAACCGGATGGCGCCCGCCTCGATCAGGACGTCGCGCAAGGGTTTGTCGGGCGAGGCCGTGTGCCGGATGAAGTCCACAAGCAGGATCGAGTTGCGCACGATGATGCCGGCCAGGGCGATGAAGCCGATCATCGACGTTGCGGTGAAGGGCGCGCCGAACAGCATGTGGCCGATGACGATGCCGATCAGGGTCAGGGGGATGGGGGTCAGGATGACCAGGGGCAGTTTGAAGCTGTGGAACTGGGCCACGACCAGCACATAGATCCCCAGAAGGGCGACCATGAAGGCGGCGCCCATGTCGCGGAAGGTGACCCAGGTGATTTCCCACTCGCCGTCCCACAGCAGGGTGGGAACGGATTCATCCTCCGGCTGGCCATTGAGGCGGACGGCCGGCTTCTGCAGACCCAGCGCGTCCCAGTCATGGGCCTCGATGGCGCGATTGACCGCCAGCATGCCGTAGATGGGCGCCTCGTATTCGCCGGCCAGTTCGGCCGTCACCATGTCGAGCGGTCGGCCGTCGCGACGGAAGACGGCGTAGCTGCCCGCCTCGCGGCGGCCGTCAACGACCTCGCCCAGTTCGATCAGGCGCGGTCCCGTCGGGCCGGTCGTCACCGCCACCGGCGTCGTGGCCAGGGTGCGGCTCCAGCTGCGCGCCGATTGCGGCAGGGCGACGGTAATCGGCAGGGGCGAGCGGCCGTCGCCGCGCGGCGCGTAGCCGACCGTGGAGCCGGCCAGGATCGCGCCGATGGAATCCTGCAACTCGCGTTCGGACAGGCCGTAATAGTCCAGGCGATCCCGAACGGGGACCAGCCGCAGTCGCGGCCGTTCCTGGCCGAAACTGTTGTCGACATCGACGATATAGGGGACGGAGCGGAACAGTTTTTCGACTTCCAGCGCGGTCTTGCGCCGGGTTTCGGCGTCGGGGCCATAAATCTCCGCCAGCAGGGTGGCCAGGACGGGCGGGCCGGGCGGCGTCTCGACCACCTTGATCGACGCGCCGGAGGGCAGGGGCAGGGCCTTCAGCTTGTCGCGCAGGTCCAGCGCGACGGCGTGGCTGGAGCGGCTGCGCTCGTCCTTGGGCAGAAGGGAGATCATCAGATCGCCCATCTCAGGCCGGTCGCGCAGGAAATAGTGCCGCACCAAACCGTTGAAGTTGAACGGCGCCG
Source organism: Brevundimonas sp. GW821-FHT10E09 (assembly GCF_058809375.1). NCBI lineage: Bacteria > Pseudomonadati > Pseudomonadota > Alphaproteobacteria > Caulobacterales > Caulobacteraceae > Brevundimonas > Brevundimonas sp. GW821-FHT10E09. Next base: position 57,733 of record NZ_JBXASO010000007.1, read on the forward strand.
AGGCCCCGGCATAGGCTTCCATGGCGTCCGCCTCGGGCAGGGTGCGAATCTGAGCCGCCGCCTCGTCCAGGGTGCGGGAGGTGGCTTCCAGGCTGGTCCCTTCGGGCATGTCGACCACCACCTGGATCTCCGACTTGTTGTCGAAGGGCAGCAGTTTCACCGTGACCGCCTTGAAGTAGAACATCGAACAGGCGACCAGGGTGGCGAGGCCGACGCCGATCAGGAAGTTGCGGGCCGAGGACCGCTTGTCGATCACGCGATGCGCCACGCGGGCGTACAGCCGTCCCAGCTTGCCGCCGCCCTCTTCATGGGCCTGATCGTGCTGGCCGTGGGCCAGGGTCTTTCGCGCAAACCGGATCATCAGCCACGGGGCGATCACCACCGCGACGAAGAAGGAGAAGATCATCGCCGCCGAGGCGTTGACCGGGATGGGCGCCATATAGGGACCCATCAGACCTGAAACGAACAGCATGGGCAGCAGGGCCGCCACGACGGTCAGGGTCGCCACGACGGTGGGATTGCCGACCTCGGCCACCGCCTCGACGGCCGCCTCGGTTCGGCTGCGCCCGTCGCGCATCCCCCAGTGACGGGCGATGTTCTCGATCATGACGATGGCGTCGTCGACCAGGATGCCGATGGAGAAGATGAGCGCGAACAGGCTGACGCGGTTGATCGTATAGCCCATCACATAGGAGGCGAAGAGGGTCAGCAGGATGGTGGTGGGAATGACCACGGCGGTGACGGCGGCTTCGCGCCAGCCGATGGCGAAGCCGATCAGCACGACGATCGACACCGTGGCCAGGGCCAGGTGGAACAGCAGTTCGTTGGCCTTTTCGTTCGCCGTCTCGCCATAGTCGCGGCTGACGGCGACCTCGACCCCCTCGGGGATCAGCTTGCCTTCCAGGTTTTCGACGCGCTGACGCACGGCTTCGGACACCACCACCGCATTGGCGCCGGCGCGCTTGGCGATGGCGATGCTGACGGCGGGCGTGCTGGCCCACTGACCGTCATGCCGGGCCCAGCGCCACACCCGGGCCTGGTCTTCTCGCGGCCCCTGGGCCACGTCCGCGACATCGCGCAGATAGACCGGCGCGCCGGTGACGGAGCGGACGGTCAGCAGGCCGATCTCCTGGGCCGAGGACAGGGTGCGGCCGGAGGTGACGGCCACGGCCTGGCCGTCCTCGCGGACATTGCCGACCGGGAAGCTGCGGTTGGCCTGAGACGCCGCCTCGATCACACGGCCCAGCGGCACGCCATACTGATTCAGCTTTGCGGGATCAGGAGCGATGCGGATCTCGTCGGGCCGACCGCCGGTGACGAACGTCAGGCCCACATTATCGACCTTGGCGATTTCGGTGCGCAGCTTGTGCGCCAGATCATAGAGGGCCTGATCGGTCCATTGGCCCGCCGCGCCCGGTTTCGGGGTCAGGGTCAGGACGATGGCCGGCACGTCGTCGATGCCGCGCACCGTCACCTTGGGATCGGGGACCCCCACCGGAATCCGGTCCCGGTTGGCGCGCAGCTTCTCCTCGATCCGGATGGCGGCGTCCTCGGGGTTGGACCCCACCAGAAAGCGCGCCGTCACCAGCACCCCATTGTCTTCGGCCTGGGTGTAGACGTGCTCGACCCCGTTCACGCTCTTGACGATGGTCTCGAGGGGAATCCCGATCAGTTCGACCGCATCGGGGGCCGCCAGACCGGGCGCCGCCACCTGGATGTCGACCATGGGCACGCTGATCTGCGGCTCTTCCTCACGCGGGATCGAGAACAGGGCCAGCAGGCCGACGGCGATGGCCGCCAGCAGGAACAGCGGCGTCAGCGGAGAGGTGATGGTGAAGCGCGTCAGGCGCCCGGACAGGCCCAGTTTCATCCTTGCGTCCTCGTCGCGACCAGCCTGTCGCCGGCCTTGACGCCGCTCAGGATTTCGACCGTTTCAGGGTCGTTCGTGGGGGCCGTCTGAACCGGGACGGCGCTGGGTTTCCGGTCAGGTGAAATCACTTCCACATAGTCCAGACCATAACGCGTCGTGACGAAACGCCGGGGTACGGTCAGGGCCTGACGTTGGCCGATCTCGATCGAGGCCGCGACCCTGCGGCCGACCAGTTCGGTGGTCAGGCCCGGTACGGCCGCATCGATCTGAATCCGCCCGCCGACGATGGCGGGATAGACCTGCGTCACCTGTCCCTGGCGCGCTTCGACCGGCAGATCGTCCGCCGTCAGCAGGACGCGCGCGCCGGGCTTGACCCGGCCGGCGAGGGATTCGGGGAGTTCGAGACGAAGCACGGGGGGGCCTGCGGTGATCGTCGCGACCGACATTCCGGGGCTGACCACGGATCCGGCCGTGACCTCGACCTTCAAGACGCGGCCGGCGGCCGGCGCCAGGATCGCCCCCTGGCCGGCCATGCTGGCGCTGGCGCCGCGTTCGGCGCGGGCGGCGGCAGTCTGGGCGTCTGCGGCGCGGGACGCCGCGACGGCCTGATCCAGGCGCGCCTTGGCGTAGACATTGTGGTCATACAGGTCCTGGATCCGTCCCAGGTCGGCGCGGGCGCGCGTCGCCTCCGCCTCGGCGGCGGCGACCTGGGCGCCATAGGCCCTGGTCTCGAAACCGATCCGGTCGTCGACAACCCGTCCGATCTGCTGACCGCGGCTCACCATATCGCCCTCGCGCACCGACAGGACGACCAAGACGCCGGAGATGCGCGCCCGGGCTTGCGACTGGTCGCGGGTGGTGATCTCGCCCGCCACCGTCTTGGTGTCGGCGAGGAGGTTCGAGGCCAGGACGAGTTGCTCGCCGGCGGGCGCCGCCTTCGCGGTCGGCTCGCGCTTTTCATCCGCGCCGCCGCACGCCGACAGCGTCAGCGCGGCCGCAGCCATCAGGGTCCACATCTTCATCGCCGTCGTCCTTCCACCATCCCCGCCGATCAATCGCACGTCAGCCGCGCTCGACCGGAAGGCCCGCCGACTTCCAGGCCCCGAGTCCGCCCGCCAGGTGCGTATCGATCGCAGCCTGGGCCTTGGCGCAGCGTTCCAGCGCCATGCCCGACCGCTTTCCGCCCGCGCATTGCAGGACGACCGTCTTTCCGTCCGCCTGGGGAAGGCGCGCGGGGTCGAAGGACGAGAGCGGCAGGTTCACGGCGCCTGCGATATGCTCGGCGGCGAACTCGCCCGCTTCCCGCACATCGACCAGCAGGACCTGATCCTGGGCGAGCATGGTTTTAAGATCGGCCGGGCCGATCTCCCGATGGGCCTTGGGCTTTCCAAATCCGAACATTTTCGACCTCCATGGACCCGCCGAACGCGGTGTCATACTTTTATTATTGTGTATATCATGTAATCATTATATTCGGTCAAGCACATAAGGGCGATGGAAACGCCTTCTGGAGGGAAACATGGCCAAGCCCAAGATTGTGATCATCGGCGCCGGACTGGGCGGCACAATCGCCGCCTATGAGATAAGAGCGGCCGTCAAGGGGCGCGCCGAGGTGATGATGATCGCCGAGTCGGAGACTTATTCTTTCGTTCCATCAAACCCTTGGGTCGCTGTCCGCTGGCGGGAGCCGGAGGAGATTCAGGTTCATCTGCCGCCGATTTTCGCCCGCAAGAAGATCGGCTTCACGGCGGTGGGGGCGAAACGGCTTCACGCTGCAGAAAAAAGGGTCGAGCTGAACAACGGCGACAGTGTCGATTACGATTATCTCGTAATTGCGACAGGCCCCGATCTGGCCTTCGATGAAATCGAAGGGCTGGGGCCGGATGGCTACACGGTGTCCGTCTGCCAGACGTCGCACGCCTCGCACGCCGCCAACATGTTCGACGCCTATGTGGAGAACCCCGGCCCCATCGTCGTCGGCGCGGTTCAGGGCGCGTCCTGCTACGGCCCGGCCTATGAGTTCGCGCTGATCCTGGATACCGAGCTGCGACGGCGCAAGATCCGGGATCGGGCGCCGATGACCTTCGTCACCGCCGAGCCCTATATCGGCCACCTCGGCCTCGACGGCGTCGGGGACACCAAGTCCCTGATGGAAAGCAAGCTGCGCGAGCGGCACATCAAGTGGATCACCAACGCCCGTGTCGCCAAGGTCGAGCCGGGCCTGATGCACGTCGAGGAGATCGCCGAGGACGGCGCTGTCGCCAAGACCCATCAACTGCCCTTCGGCTATTCGATGATGCTGCCGGCGTTCCGAGGCGTGCCTGCGGTCCGCGACATCCCGGGCCTGACCAATCCGCGCGGCTTCATCCTGATCGACAAGCATCAGCGCAATCCCGCCTTCCCGGAGATCTTCGCTCTGGGCGTCTGTGTCGCCATCGCCCCGACCGGCCCGACGCCTGTTCCCGTTGGGGTGCCCAAGACCGGTTTCATGATCGAAAGCATGGTCACCGCCGTCGCCGCCAATCTGGCCGCCCTGATCGCTGGCGAGACGCCCGAGGCCGAGGCGACCTGGAACGCCGTCTGTCTGGCGGACTTCGGGGACGGCGGCGTCGCCTTCGTGGCCCAGCCGCAGATCCCGCCGCGCAACGTCAACTGGGCCGCGAGCGGCAAATGGGTCCACCTGGCCAAGGTCGGCTTCGAGAAATATTTCCTGCGCAAGGTGCGCAGGGGCGAAAGCGAACCCTCCTACGAGCGGCTGGCGATGCACATCATGGGCATCCGCAAGCTTCGCATGTGACCCCCTCCCTCTAAATCTGGAGCCTACCGATGAACCTTGATCGTGCTGTCGTGATCTTCGCCGGATGCGTCGTGCTGGCGGGCGTGGCCTTGTCCTACGCCGTCCATCCCTGGTGGATCGCCCTGACCGTCTTCGCAGGGCTGAACATGATCCAGTCCGGTTTCACCGGCTTCTGCCCGGCGGCCATGGTGTTCAAGGCGCTGGGTCTGCGTCCGGGGAACGCCTTCCGATGAGCCTGCGCCACGCTGCGCCCTGGGCCTTGGTCCTGTTCCTGGCCGCACCCGGTCTGGCGCAGGCGACGACGCTGGAGGAGGCCATCGCCGCCGCTATCGCCCATGCGCCCGAAATCGCCGAGGCCGACGCCGGCGCCGACGCCGCGAAAGGCCGGTTGCAGCAGGCGCGCTCAGCGCGAGCGCCTTCGCTGAGCCTCAGCGGGACGGTCGGTCAGGGCCGGCTTGATCCGAAGGCGTTCTTCGGTCTGGGCGCGGCGGACGTCACGCCTCGGGCGGCCCAGTTGACGCTCGAACAGCCCCTGTTCACCGGGGGACGCGCGGCGGCGGGGATCGCGCAAGCGCGCGCAGGCATGGCTGCAGCCGAGGCCGGCGGCGACGCCGTTCAGGGGCAGGTCGTCCTGGCGGTGGTTCAGGCCTATGGCGATATGCTCGCCGCCAGCGACGTGTTGAGGCTGTATCGCGAGCTGGCGGGCCAGACGGTGGAAATCGAGCGACAGGCGCGCGAGCGCTTCCGGACCGGCGAAACCCCCAGCACCGACGTCGCCCAGGCCGCGTCGCGCGCCGCCGAGGCCCGCGCCGACCTGGCCCGCGCGGAGGGAATGCAGGTTTCCGCCCGCGCCCGTTACCGCAATCTGACCGGCCTCGAGCCGGTTGATCTGCAACCGATTCCACCCAATCCGCCTCTGCCCGGCTCACTCGACGATGCGATGGCGATCGCCATGGGCGGCAGCCCCGCCCTGCGTCAGGCGCGGGCCGATCTCGAGGCGGCCGAGGCCGCCGCCCGCGCCGCGCGCGGCGAACGCCTGCCGACCGTCAGCGCCTTCGTCGAGGCGGGCTCGGTTCGTGACCAGTTCTTTCCGGACTATCGCGCCGACAGCGCGACCGTGGGAATCCGCGGCCGCTGGACTCTGTTCAGCGGCGGCCTGACGTCCGGCAAGATCGCCGAGACCAGCGCCGATGTCCGCGCCGCCTCCGCCCGGCTGCGCGCCGCCCGCATGGGCCTGGAGGAACAGGTTCTCGCCGCCTGGCAGGACATTCACACCGCCGAACTGGTGGCCCAGGCGTCCGACGAACAAAGCGCGGCCGCGGTCCAGGCCCTGGCCAGCGTTCGACATGAAGTCCGCGTCGGACTGAAACCCCAGATCGACCTGCTGAACGCCGAGCGCGAAGCCACGGCCGCCGCCGCTGCCGCCACCCAGGCCAGGACCGCCCGGATCGTCGCCGCCTATCGCCTGAAGAGCCTGATCGGATCAGCTTTGGGTTAGGGGGCGACAGGGCTCCGACGGATGGTGGTCGTGGAGGCGTTTCGGCGGGCGGCGCGTCAGATCGCGGAGCCCGAGTTCTGCAAGACGGTTCATGCCGACTGCTTTTCCCGCTTCTGCGAACGTGTCTGCTGGACGAAGGGGGCGAGTGTTCCTATGATCCGCTCCGGCCGCAGGCTCTTTTTCTGCGGGAATTTCGCGTGGGTTTTGACGACGTGCTGAACAAGATTTTCGCCTGGTGGAACGGGGCCACGATCGGCACCCTCTTCACGATCGCCAAGCGCGGCCGTTTCGTCGGGACCGACGAGATCGGCAACAAATATTACGAGGCCAAGGACAACTCGAGCTACGACGGCCGCAAGCGCCGCTGGGTCGTGTACGAAGGCTATGCCGACGCGTCCAAGGTGCCGGCCGATTGGCACGGCTGGCTGCGCTACACCTTCGACCTGCCGCCCACCGAGGCGCCTCTGCCGCGCCGCGCGTGGGAGAAGGATCACCTGCCGAATTTCACCGGCACCCCGATGGCCTGGCGTCCGCAAGGCTCTTTGGCCGCCGAGGCCAAACGCCCCGCCGCGACCGGCGACTATCAGGCCTGGACGCCCGAGTGAGACCGAATCGGCTCCTGCTGGGCGGGGCGGCCGTCGTCGCGGCGCTCAGCGCCGGGGCGGTGACCGCCAGCGTCCTTCAGGACTCGCCGCGCGAGGCCCGTCCGGTCCAGGATCCCATCGGCGACATCCTGCGCACCACGCCGGCCCAACCCGCCAATGCGCCGACCGAGACCGCCCCGGCCGCCGCACCCGCGCCCCGGACGCCGGTGGCGGTGACGCCGCCGCCCTCCGTCGTCATCGCCGAGGATGAGGCCGTCGCGGAAAAGGCCGAGGAAGAAGCCGCCTCCGAAAAGCCGGTGGTCGAAAAGGCCATCGAACAGCCGGCCACGCCCGCTCGCCGCCAGCGGCGCAAGTTCGCCGTCATCCAGGCTATCGACAAGACCACAGCCGAGACCATGAAGTTCGAGGTCGAAGTCGGCGGCCGTCCGGTCCGCTTCAACCGCAACCTGATCTTCAGCGTCCGAGCCTGCGAAGTCTCGACGCCTGACGAACTGACCGAAGACGCTATCGCCTACGTCGATGTCTCGCTGCAATCGCGCGGCGCCAACCAGCCGGCCGAACCGCGCCAGATCTACCGCGGCTGGATGTTCGCCTCGTCCCCGGCCGTCAGCGGGCTTCAGAATCCCAATTACGACGCCTGGGTGGTGGGCTGTAAGAACTAGACCGTCGCCATGGAGGGCGAGATGAACCGACAAAGACCGCCGAAAAAGAGCGAAACGGTCGAGGTTCGCCTGCCCTATGTGACCAAGACGGCCTTTATGAGCCGGTGCCGCGCCGAAGGCCGCACGGCCAGCGACGCGATCCGCAGCTTCATAGAGGCCGAGCTCGACCGATCCGCTGAAGCCCGGCCGTCGGTTGGCATGGGATGGCGTCCGCTGCTGGCCGCCGCCGTGGCCGGCCTGGCGCTGGGGGCGGCGGCCGCGCCTTCGCTGGCCCAGTCCGTCGCGCCGAGCAAAGCCGACTTCGACCGCCTGGACCGCAACCATGACGGCGTGATCCGCTTCGACGAGTTTCGCGCCCGCTAGCGGACAGGGGCCAGGAACCGACCCCACTGAAGGTTCAGCCAGGTCCAGGGCTTGAACAGGCCGGCGCCGGGTTTCCAGGACGCCACGACGATCTCGGCCCGACCGACGATATTCGCGGCCGGCAGCAGGCCGACGCCGATGGCGGACGGCCAGCGGCTGTCCAGCGAGTTGTCGCGATTATCGCCCATCATGAAATACTGACCCGCTGGGACCCGATAGACCGACGTGTCGTCGCCGGCCTGATCGGGGCCGCCGTCGTAGGTGACATAGGTCTTGCCGCCGGCCAGGGTTTCGCGGACTTCGAGCACGCTCCGCTGGGGCGCGTCATGGTCGCGGACGATGCTCTGCCGGGTCTGGTCTATGGCGCGGCCGTTCACGAAGACCTGTCCGGCCCGGACCTGAACCCTATCGCCGGGCAGGCCGATCACCCGTTTGATCCAGACCTGTTCCGGATCACGCGGCAGGCGGAAGACGACGACGTCGCCCCGCGCCGCCGGCCGCTCGAACAGGCGGCCCCTCCAGACCGGAAGGTTGAAGGGCAGGGAGGCCCGGCTCCAGCCATAGGCGTATTTGGACACGACGATATAGTCGCCGGTGACCAGGCCGGGCTCCATCGAGGACGAGGGAATGGTGAAGGGCTGAAACAGCAGAATCCGGATCAAGCTCGCCAGGACCAGGGCGCCGAGCAGGACGCTCCCAATTTCGCGGGCTTCATTCAGGGCGGAGGTCGGGGGCGATGGGGTCTTGGGCATGGGCCCAACAAGGCGCCGCATTCTCGGGCAAGCCAGCCCGGCCTTGTCCGGACACCGCGCCCATCTTGTCCGGACAGGGCTTCAGGCCGGTCTTAAGGCCCAGTCCACCGCCTCGGCCCCCGTCATCGGCGCGATCAGGACGGTCTCGTCCACCGTCCCCTTCAACGCGGGTTTCAGCCGTCGCAGATAGGCCGCCTGGGGCGTCTCCACCGCGCCGAACTGGCTGAGGTGGTCGGTCAGGAACTGGGCGTCCAGCAGGGTCCAGCCGCCTTTTCTCAGGCGCGCGACCAGATGGACCAGCGCCACCTTGGAGGCGTCGCGTTCGCGGCTGAACATGCTCTCGCCGAAGAAGGCGCCGCCCACGGAGACGCCGTAAAGGCCGCCGGCCAGCCGCTCGTCCTTCCAGCATTCGACCGAATGGACGAAGCCCTGGGCGAACAGGGCGGCGTACAGGCGCCGGATCGGCGCGTTGATCCAGGTCTCCTCGCGCTCGGGCCCCTGGGCCGCCGCGCAGCCGTCCAGCACCGCCTCGAAGGCGGTATCGACCCGCACCTCGAACGGTTCGTTGCGCACGGTGCGGCGCAGGCGTGTGGGGATATGGAAGGCGTCCAGGGGTATGACGCCCCTCTGCTCCGGCTCGATGATGAAGACGCGCGGATCGTCGCGCGACTCGGCCATCGGGAACACGCCCCGGGCGTAGCACCCCAGCAGGTCCTCGGGGCCGAAGCCGCCGAGAGGCCCTTGGGCGCTGTAGTCCGGCTCGGTCATGGGGCGGGACGGATCTGGTCGGCGGTGACGCGATTGGCGGGGACGCGTCCGGCCTCGATCTCGGCCAGACCCGACAGGGTGGTCACGGCGATGGCTGTCAGCGCTTCTTCGGTCAGGAAGGCCTGGTGGCCGGTGACCAGGACATTGGGGAAGGTCAGCAGGCGCTGGAATACATCGTCCTGAATGATCTCGTTCGACAGGTCCTCGAAGAACAGATCGCCTTCCTGCTCATAGACGTCCAGGGCGACGCCGCCGACACGATGGCTTTTCAGCGCGTCGATCAGGGCCTGGGTGTCGATCAGGGCGCCCCGGCTGGTGTTGACGATCATCACGCGAGGGCGCGCCGCCTCCAGGGTCGGGCCGTCGATCAGGTGGCGCGTATCGGGCGTCAGCGGGCAGTGCAGGCTGATGATGTCGGACTGGCGCAGCAGGGTGTCGCGATCGACGTAGCGGACGCCGATCTGGGTCAGGGCCGGGTCCTCGACCACATCATGGGCCAGCACCTCGCAGCCGAAACCCAGTTTCAGCGCCCGCGCGACGAGGGCGCCGATCCGCCCCGTGCCGACGACCCCGGCCGTCCGGCCCGACAGGTTGCGGCCGATCAGGCCGTCCAGGGCGAAGTTGTTCTCGCGCACGCGGGCCGAGGCGCGGGGGATGTTGCGGTTCATCGCCAGCAGCAGGCCCAGGGTGAACTCCGCCACCGCCTCGGGCGAATAGGCCGGCACGCGGATGACGGCCAGGCCCAGGGCCTCGGCGGCGCGCAGATCGACATTGTTGTAGCCGGCGCAGCGCAGGGCCACGGCGCGCACCCCGCCTTGGGCCAGTCGGGTCAGGGCGGGGGCGTCCAGCCGGTCGTTGACGAAGACGCAGACGGCGTCGAAACCGTCGGCCAGCGGGGCGGTGGTGTCGTCCAGCCGCGCCTCGAACCAGTTCAGGTCGTGGCCGAACTCGGCGTTGGCCAGGTCGAGGAACCGGCGGTCATAGGCCTTGGTCGCAAAGACCGCGATGCGCATGGGCCGGTTCCTCTGATCAAGCCAGCGTCAGGCGTCGCCCTTCTGACGGGCGGCCCATTTCTCCAGCCAGTGGATGTCATAGTCGCCGGACAGGATGTCGGGCTCCTGCAACAGCTTCTGGAACAGGGGGATGGTGGTGTCGACGCCGCCGATGACGATCTCGTTCAGCGAGCGTTTCAGGCGGGCGATGGCCTCCTCGCGGTCGCGGCCGTGGACGATCAGCTTGCCGATCAGGCTGTCGTAATAGGGCGGGATCGAATAGCCGGCGTAGATGGCGCTATCCAGACGCACGCCCAGGCCGCCGGGGGCGTGGAAGTCGGTGATCTTGCCCGGCGACGGGGTGAAGGTCTCGGGGTTCTCGGCGTTGATCCGCACCTCGATGGCGTGGCCTTTGAACTCGATGTCCTCCTGGGTGAAGGACAGGGGCAGGCCGGCGGCGATACGGACCTGTTCGCGGACCAGGTCGACGCCGGTGATCATTTCCGTGACCGGATGCTCGACTTGCAGGCGGGTGTTCATCTCGATGAAGAAGAACTCGCCGTCCTCCCACAGGAATTCGATGGTGCCGACGCCCAGATAGCCGATGGCGGCGATAGCCTTGTTGACCGTCTCGCCGATCTGCTTGCGACCCTCGGCCGACAGGGCGGGCGAGGGGGCCTCTTCCAGCACCTTCTGGTGACGGCGTTGCAGCGAGCAGTCGCGTTCGCCCAGGTGGACGACATTGCCGTGGCTGTCGGCAATGACCTGGATCTCGATGTGGCGCGGCTTCTGGAGATAGCGCTCCATATAGACGGCGCCGTTGCCGAAGGCGGCCTTGGCCTCGGACTGGGCGGTCTGCACCGCCTCCACGAGATCATCAGCCGTCAGGGCCACCTTCATGCCGCGTCCGCCGCCGCCCGCCGCCGCCTTGACGATCAGGGGGAAGCCGATGGACTTGGACGCCTCGATCGCCGCCTCGACGGTCTCGACCTCGCCCTTGGAGCCGGGGACCACGGGGATGCCGGCGTCCATGACGGTCTGTTTGGCGCTGATCTTGTCGCCCATGACCCGGATATGTTCGGGCTTGGGGCCGATGAAGGTCATGCCGTGGGCTTCGACGATTTCGGCGAAACGGGCGTTCTCGGACAGGAAGCCGTAACCGGGGTGGATCGCCTGGGCGCCGGTGATCTCGGCCGCCGCGATGATCGAGGGGATGTTCAGATACGACTTGGCCGCCGAGGCGGGGCCGATGCAGACGCTCTCGTCGGCCAGCCGCACCCACATGGCGCCGCGGTCGGCTTCCGAGTGCACGGCGACAGTGGAGATGCCCATCTCCTTGCACGCCCGGTGGATGCGCAGCGCGATCTCGCCGCGGTTGGCGATCAGGACCTTGGTGAACATCAGGGCGCCTTAGGCTTCCAGCAGGACGAGGGGCTCGCCGAACTCGACCGGCTGGGCGTCGCCGACCAGGATCTCGGCCACGACGCCGTCGCGCGGGGCCTGGATCGGGTTCATGGTCTTCATGGCCTCGACGATCAGCAGGGTCTGGCCCTTCTTGACCTTGTCGCCCGGCTGGACGAAGGCCGGCGCCTCGGGCGAGGCCTGCAGATAGGCGGTGCCGACCATCGGCGACTTCACCTCTTCACCGGCGCGGGCGACGATGGTGGCCGGGTCCGACGGCATGGAGACCGGAGCGGCGGGGCCTGCGGGCGCAGCGGCTGGCGCCGGGGCGGCGGCGTACTGGACCGGGGCGGCGTGCATGGTGATTTCGCGCGCGACGCGGATGCGCAGCTCGCCGCGCTCGACCTCGACCTCGGTCAGGTCGGTTTCGTTCAGGATCTCGGCCAGCTGGCGAACCAGGGCGGCGTCGATCTCGGCGTGTTTCTTGTCATCGGCCATTGCGTTGCGCCTTTGTCTTTCGTCTTGGAATGCGAACGGGTCGGCCCTCAGGCGCGTTCCCGAACCTTGGTGAGAGCCGCCTGGACGGCCAGTTCATAGCCGGCCGCGCCGAAGCCGGCGATGACGCCGGTCGCCGCGGACGACACATAGGAGTGATGGCGAAACGCCTCGCGCGCCGCCGGATTGGACAGATGAAGCTCGATGACCGGAATGGTCAGGGTCTTCAGCGCGTCGTGCAGGGCGACCGAGGTGTGGCTATAGGCCGCCGGGTTGATGATCAGGGCCTGCGCGCTTTCACGCGCCTCCTGGATCCAGTCGACCAGCACGCCTTCGTGGTTGGTCTGGCGGAACACGATCTGCGCCTCGCCCGCCGCCGCCGTCACGCAGCGCTGTTCGATGTCCGCCAGGGTGTCGCGGCCATAGATCTCCGGCTCCCTTGCCCCGAGAAGGTTCAGGTTGGGGCCGTTCAGCACATAGATGACGGACGTGTCGGACATCGGTTCTCGAATCGAGGCTCCGGAATCGGGCGACCTCTGACGGTTCAGGGCCGGCCTTGTAGCTTAGGCGCGGCGCGGGTCAAAGCGCAGCGTCGAAACGGCTTGACCTAACGTCATCCGCGCAGGCGTCAACGGCTTTCCCGTCGCAGGGGGCGTTAATGGCGCGGATCGGGCGTTGCGTCTGGGCTGTCGTACAAGCGCCGGGCCACTCGATCCTCGGGTCAAGCCAGAGGATGACGAATTGGGGTAGGCCATGTGAATGCGACGGCGCCTCATGCCCTCCGCGCCAAAACGCGCTATGAAACGCCCACACACGACATCGAGGCAGACGGTTTGCGTATTCAAGTCAACGGCGATCCACGCGAGGTCTATGCGACGACCGTGACGGAGCTGGTCGAGGAACTGGCGCTGGACCCCCGCAAGGTGGCGGTCGAGCGTAATCTGGAGATCGTGCCCCGGTCGCTGCACGCCGTCACCGCCCTGGCCGAGGGGGACCGGATCGAACTCGTCCAGTTCGTCGGCGGCGGGTGATCCCGATCAAAAGGGGCAACGGCGCTTTCCCTTGCGCTCGGGGAGGACTAGGTCAGCGTCCATGACCGATACAGCCCCCGAAACCTGGTCCGTCGCCGGCCGCACCTTCAACTCGCGCCTGATCGTGGGCACCGGCAAATACGCCGACTACGCCCAGAACGCCGCCGCCGCCGAGGCGGCGGGCGCCGAGATCGTGACCGTGGCCGTGCGCCGGGTGAACCTGACCGATCCGAGCCAGCCGATGCTGGTCGACTATGTGAAGCCCGACCGGTTCACCTTCCTGCCTAACACCGCCGGCTGTTTCACCGGCGAGGACGCGGTGCGGACCTTGCGGCTGGCGCGCGAGGCGGGGGGCTGGAGCCTGGTCAAGCTGGAGGTGCTGTCCAACACCGCCCACCTCTATCCCGACATGATCGAGACGCTGCGGGCGCTGGACCTGCTGATCAAGGACGGGTTCGACGTCATGGTCTATTGCACCGACGACGTGGTCATGGCCAAGCGGCTGGAAGACGCCGGGGCCGCCGCCATCATGCCGGCCGCCGCCCCGATCGGCTCGGGCCTGGGCATCCAGAACGAGGTCAATGTGCGGCTGATCGTCGAACAGGCCAAGGTGCCGGTTCTGGTGGACGCCGGCGTGGGCACGGCCTCGGACGCGACCCGGGCGATGGAGCTGGGCTGTGACGCCGTGCTGATGAACACCGCAATCGCCGGGGCCAGGGATCCGATCCGCATGGCGCGGGCGATGAAGCATGCGGTGATCGCGGGGCGTGACGCCTATCTGGCGGGGCGGATGCCGAAGCGGATGTATGCGGATCCGTCCTCGCCGCTGGCGGGTTTGATTTAGGGAACTTCATAGACCCTCTCCCGCTTGCGGGAGAGGTGTCGCGTCGATCGGCGAAGCCGATCCAGCGACGGAGAGGGAAGTCTCGTCCAGAAGATGACTTCCCCCATCGTCAGGCGTGTCGCTACGCGCCACGACCTGACACTTCCCCCGCAAGCGGGGGAAGATCGCGGGCGCCAGACCCTACCACCCCAGCGCCGCCTCGCCCCGCAGGATCGCCTCGGCCTCGGGCGTGTGTTTGGCCCCTGAGCGGTCGTGCAGCACCAGGGGCGGAAGCAGGCGCAGGGGGGCCTTGCCGGTCTTGATCGCTTGGACCAGCACGCGTTTGGCCGGTTCGTCGGCGAAGGGCTGGACCGGGCGGATGGCGAAGGAGCCGGCCTTTTCGCCCAGCAGGGTCAGCAGGTCCGCCAGACGGTCGGCCCGGTGGATGATCACGATCCGGCCGCCCTCGCGCACCGCTTTCAGCAGCAGGCCGGTCCAGGCGGACAGGCCGTCGTCGGCCATCCAGGCGCCCTGTTTGCCGGGCGCCGGGGCGCGCAGGGCGCCGGGGTCGTCGAAGAAGGGCGGGTTCGACACGGCCCAGTCGAACGGGGGCAGGTCCAAAGGACGGAACCCGTCGGCCACGTCGCCGTCGAAAATCCTGATTCGATCAGCAGATTGATTCAGGTCGGCATTCTCGCGCGCGAGGCCAGCGGCGACCGAATCGCGCTCCAGCCCGGTCAGCGAAACTCCGGCATGACGGGCCGCGATCTGCATCAGCACGGCCCCGGCGCCGCAGCCCGCCTCGAACAGGCGGTCGCCAGAACGGGGAGCGACGGCGGCGGCCAACAAGGCTGCGTCCATGCCCGCCCGATAGCCGCGTGCGGGCTGACGCAGGCGGACACGCCCGTCCAGAAGAGCGTTCTCGACGACATCCGGGGCGGCGGGAGCCATGTCCAAGCCTCAATCTCCTTGACCCTCCGTGGGCCTATCACCATTGTGCGCCGCATCGCGATCCGGCAAGCGGACGCGGTCGGAATTGCCTGACGCGGCCCAGGTCGCGCGACGTGTGAAAGAATATCCCTTGGACGCAGTCCTCGCCGCCTCTCCCCGTCCGAAGGGGGATGTGAACGCCCTCGTCCGGCTGGCCGGAACCGACATGGCCGAGGTGGATGCATTGATCATCGATCGGATGCAGTCGGATGTGCCGATCATCCCCAAACTGGCCGAACACCTGGTTTCGGCCGGGGGCAAGCGCCTGCGACCCCTGCTGACCGTCGCCGCCGCCCGCGCCTCTGGCGCCGAGGGCGACATCCTGTCGCCGAAGAAGTTGGCCGCCGCGGTCGAGTTCATTCACACCGCCACCCTGTTGCACGACGACATCGTCGACGCCTCCGAACTGCGGCGCGGCAAGGTCGCGGCCCACCTGATCTGGGGCGCGCCCACCAGTGTGCTGGTCGGCGACTTCCTGTTCGCCCGCGCCTTCGAACTGATGGTCGAGACCGATTCGATGCGCGCCCTGGGCATCCTGGCCCAGGCGTCGCGGGTGATCTCCGAAGGCGAGGTGCTGCAACTGACCCGCGCCCACGACCTGAACCTGGACCAGGCCACCTATCTGCAGATCATCTCGGCCAAGACCGCCGAACTGTTCGCCGCCGCCGCCGAGGCGGGGGCCGTGGGCGCCGGGGCAGACGCCGCCGCGACCGCCGCCCTGCGCGACTACGGCATGGCCCTCGGCATAGCCTTCCAGCTGGCCGACGACGCCCTGGACTATGGCGCGACGGCCGAGGCCCTGGGCAAGAACGCCGGCGACGACTTCAACGAGGGCAAGGCCACCCTGCCGCTGCTGCTGGCGGTGGCCCGCACCCGGGGCCGCGAGGACGATTTCTGGGAGCGGACCGTGACCAAGGGCGAACGCACGCCCGAGGACTTCGCCCGCGCCCGCGAACTGGTGGTCGGTTCCGGCGCCATCGGCGCGACCCTGGATCTGGCCGGCGACTACGCCGATCAGGCCAAGGCCGCCCTGTCGGTCCTGCCGGCGTCGGACTGGCGCGCGGCCCTGGAAGACCTGGCCGATTTCGCCGTTTCGCGTGCCGCCTGAACCCGATCCGGCGGCGGTGGCCGGAACCCTGGACGCCCAGGTTCGCGCCGCCGATCTGGACCGCTGGCTGTCCAGCCGTCTGGTCGCCGACGACCGCGTCCGCGCCGATCTGATCACGCTCTACGCCTTCGAGGCCGAGCTGATGTCCATCCCGACGCGGGTGACCCAGCCCCTGCTGGCCGAGATGCGCTACACTTGGTGGGCGGAACAGATGGACGGGGTGTTCGCCGGGATCGCGCGCAAGGGGCATCCGGTGCTGGAGGCCCTGACCGACCTGGTCGCCCGCCACGCCCTGGACCGCGCCCCCTTCGACGCCCTGATCGAGGCCCATATCGGCCGGGTCCACGGCGAGCCGCATGACCTGGACGCCTTCTACGTCGGCCCGATGCAGGCGGCGGTCCAGGTGCTGGCCGGTCCGGGTCATGCCGACAAGGTGGTCGAGGCCGGGCGGGTGCGGGGGCTGGGCCAAGTCGGGCGGATCGACGAGGCGAAGGCCGCGCGGCCCAAGGCCAACGCCGCCTTGAAGGGCTTGCCGGCCGAGGGGTTCCCGGCCGTGGCCTCGGCCGCCCTGACGACGCCCGACGAGCCGGAACCGGTCAAGCGCCTGCGACTGATCTGGGCGACGGTGCGCGGACGGGTTTAGCCCGCGTCCCGCCAGGCCTTCAGGTTTTCCATCGCCCGGATGCTCTGCAGCCGCTTCTTGGCCCGGCCGCGTTCCTTCGGGTGGATGCGTTTGCCGTCTTCATCGACCTTGGGCGCCTCAAGCGGCGGCAGCAGGCCATAGTTGATGTTCATCGGCTGGAACTTGGACCCTTCCAGGTGCCCGCCGGTGATGTGTTCGACCAGGGCGCCCATGGCGGTCTCGGGCGGGGGCGCCGACAGGTCGCGGCCCAGAGCTTGCGCCGCGGCGAGGCGGCCGGTCAGCAGGCCCATGGCGGCGCTCTCGACATAGCCCTCGACCCCGGTCACCTGGCCGGCGAAGCGCAGGCGGGGCATGGCCTTGAGCCGCAGCTGCTTGTCCAGCAGCTGGGGGCTGTTCAGATAGGTGTTGCGGTGCAGGCCGCCCAGACGCGCGAACTGGGCGTTCTGGAGGCCGGGGATCATGCGGAAGACCTCGGCCTGGGCCCCGTGCTTCAGCTTGGTCTGGAAACCGACCATGTTGAACAGGGTGCCCAGGGCGTTGTCCTGACGCAGCTGGACGATGGCGTAGGACTTGACCAGCGGGTCGCGCGGGTTGGTCAGGCCGACCGGCTTCATCGGGCCGTGGCGCAGGGTCTCGCGGCCGCGTTCAGCCATGACCTCGATCGGCAGGCAGCCGTCGAAATAGGGCACGTGCTCCCAGTCCTTGAACTCGGCCTTGGGGCCGTTCAGCAGGGCGTCGATGAAGGCCTCGTACTGGGGCTTGTCCATCGGGCAGTTGACGTAGGCGGCGGCGTCTCCGCCCGGGCCTTCCTTGTCATAGCGCGACTGACGCCAGGCGATGTCGAAGTCGATCGAGTCAGCGTGGACGATGGGGGCGATGGCGTCGAAGAAGCTGAGGCTTTCCTCGCCCGTCGCCTTCAGGATGGCCTCGGCCAGGGCGGGCGAGGTCAGGGGGCCGGTGGCGACGATGACATTGTCCCAGTCCTCAGGCGGCAAGCCTGCGATCTCCTCGCGCACGATGGTGATCAGCGGATGGGCCGCCAGTTTCGCCGTCACGGCGTCGGAGAAGGCGTCGCGGTCCACGGCCAGGGCGCCGCCTGCCGGCACCTGGTTGACGTCGCCGCAGGCCATGATGATCGAGTCCAGCGCCCGCATCTCGGCGTGCAGCAGGCCGACGGCGTTGTATTCCCAATCGTCCGACCGGAAGGAGTTGGAGCAGACCAGTTCGGCCAGGCCGTCGGTCTGGTGAGCGTCGGTCTTCACGCCGGGCACGCCGCGCATCTCGTGCAGGATCACGGACACGCCGGCCTGGGCGATCTGCCAGGCGGCCTCCGAGCCGGCGAGGCCGCCGCCGATGACGTGAATAGGGGAAGGAGAGGGGGAAGCAGTCATCGCGGCCTTCTAGCGGTCGTCTGGCGTGATGTCATGATCCCCTGCTATGTCTGAGGCGGGGATATGGGGCGATGATCGTGACGAACGACAGGCGATTGCGGCTGGGCGAGGCGCTGAAGGCGTCGGTCGTCGGCCTGGTCAGGGCGTGGCGTTGGGCCTGGGGCGCCATGGCGGTCTGCGCCCTTGTGTGGGCCGTGCGACCCTTCATGGTCGGCGTCCTGGGCTGGGTTTGGGCGGCGGCGGCGCTGGTCGCCGGCCTCATCCTGATCGGCGCCCTGGCGCGCACGGCGATCAGCGACGACCGAAACGACGCGCGGCGGCTGGGCCTGGGGGCGGCGGGTCTGCAACTGGGTTTGCCTGAACTGCGCCTGCTGGGCGCCGCCCTGCTGTGTTCGGTCTTCATGGCCATGATCCTGTCGGTCGTGGCCCTGGTGCTGCTGGCCGTGTTCGGCATGGCCGAGCTGAACGCCGAGGCGATCCGCCTGCGGGACTGGGCGGCGGTGGGGCCGATCTGGAAACTGGTCCTGCTGGCGGTCGTGACCCTGCTGGCCTTCTACGGCGTGCTGGTGATGGTCGTGCGCCTGTCGCTGTTCGCCCCGGCCACCCTGGGGCGCGGACACATGGTGTCCCTGAACAGCATGGGGATCGCCCAGGGCAGTTTCCGGCCTCTGCTGGGCGGACTGGTCGTGGTCGTGGGCCTGCCGATCCTGGGACTGCTGATCCTGACGGGGGCGGGCCTGCCATCCGGCGTGGCGACGTGGATCGTGTGGGCGGTGGTGATCTCCGCGTTCGAGGCGCCCCTGGCTCTGGCTTTCCTGGGTGCGGCCTATCGCAGACTCGAGTACTGGACACCGCAAGGAGCCCCCCATGACTGAGATATTTTCCATCGGCGAGGCCATGGCGACGCCGGGACGCGTGATCCGGCGCCATCCCATGGCGGTCTTCGTCTGGGGATTTCTGATGATGGGCTTCAGCCTGTTGGCTGTGGCTCTGATGTTCGGAACCCTGGCGGACCTGCCTCTGACGGACGGCGCCGAGCCGCCGCCGGAAATGTTCGGGAAACTGATGGCGGTTCAGGGCCTGTCCATGCTGTTGAACGTCGGACAGGCCGTGTTGGCGGTCGTGATCTGGGCGGCGACCATGCGGGCGACGTTGATGATCGGCCGGCCCGAACAAACCTTCTTCCTGCGCGCGGGAATGGACGAGTTGCGGCTGGTGGTCGTGGGGCTGGCGCTGTTTGTCGGGGCCTATATCGCCGTGATCATTCTGGTGCTGCTGGGCGCGGCCCTCGTCGCCACCCTGTGGCAGGCCAATGAGGCGGCGGCGATGATCGGCGGCTTCGTTCTGGTGCTGGGTCTGATCGCACTGGTCGTCGTCGCCATGGCGCGGCTGTCCCTCATCGCGCCCGCCACCCTGATCCTGAAACGGTTCGCCTTCGTCGAGGGCTGGGCCCTGGGCCGCGGGCGCACCCTGCCTTTGCTGGGCCTGCTGGTCTGCACCTGGCTGGTCTATCTGGTCGTCTATTTCGTCCTGGCCTTTGTCGTGATCGTCGCCCTGTTCGCCAGCGGTGTTCTCGCGGACATCACGGCCCAGTCGCCTCCCGCCACCCTGGGCGAGCTGTTTCCATCGCCGCCGGTGTTGGCGACGGTGGCCGGGCTGATGCTTGTGCCCGGCGGCTTTGTTTATGGGGCGGTCATGACCCTGCTCAGCGCGCCCTTCGCCTCCGCCTGCCGTCAGCTTCTGGATGGGCCGTCCGGCCCCATGTTCGCCGCAGCGACGTCGCCCGCCGCCACCTCGGCGGGCGACGCGGCTGACACGATGGTCTAGGATCGCGCCAATCTGATTTGGAGTGCAGCATGAGCTTTTCCGCCACCGACGCGGCGTTCGAAGGATTTCGGGTGGTGCGTCGCCATCCGGTGACAGCCCTGATCTGGGGTCTGGCCTATCTGGTCCTGTATGTGGCGACCTTCGGTCTGGGCGCCGGCCAATGGGCCGCGATCATGGCCTCGGCCCAGACGCTGGAACAGTCGTCCAATCCGTCGCCTGAGGAGATGATGGCCCTGGGGCAGGCCTATATGGGCCTGCTCGTCTGGTTGGCGCCTCTGGGCCTGGTGATCGGGGCTGTGCTCAGCGCCGCCGTGGCTCGGTCGGTGCTGCGGCCCGCCGAGAACGCCTGGGGCTATCTGCGGTTGGGCATGGACGAGGTTCGGGTGTTCGCGGTCACGCTGGCGATCGGGGTGATCGTCGGGCTTTTGTGCGGGGTGCTTTCCGCCATTGTCGTGGCCGTGTTCGGCCTCGGGGTCGCCTCGGGTCAGGCGGTCATGTATCTGCTCGCCTTGATCCTGGGCCTGGCCGCGGCGGCTCTCGTGATCTGGCTTTCGATCAAGCTCTGCCTGGCCGTGCCGATGACGATCGACCGGCGCAAGTTCACCCTGTTCGAGTCGTTCAAGGCCACCAACGGCCAGTTCTGGCCCCTGCTGGGCATGACGATCATCGCCGTGATCATGAGCCTGATCGTCAGCATTCTTGGCACGATCATCAGCGCGGGCACGGATCTGGCGACCGGCGGCATCTCTGTTCTGGCGGGCATGGACGGCCTGTCCACCCTGGATGTCTTGGCGCGCGCCTGGCCCGCCATCCTGGTCTGGTCCGTGGTCAACGCCCTGATGTCCGCCCTGCAGCTGGCGGTGCTCTATGCGCCCTTCTCGGCGGCCTGGCAGGGTCTGCGGGACCGCTGAACCGACCCGCAAACCGGCGGTGAAGGCGTCAGGCCGACGCCTTCACCCGCTTCTTCTTCACAGGTTCGCCCACCGACCCGCCAAGCGCCGCGACCCGCGCCTTGCGGCGGGTCTCGTGCCGG
This sequence comes from Brevundimonas sp. GW821-FHT10E09, assembly GCF_058809375.1. Taxonomy (NCBI): domain Bacteria; kingdom Pseudomonadati; phylum Pseudomonadota; class Alphaproteobacteria; order Caulobacterales; family Caulobacteraceae; genus Brevundimonas; species Brevundimonas sp. GW821-FHT10E09. The sequence continues at coordinate 78,782 of NZ_JBXASO010000007.1, forward strand.
TCCAGCACCTCCTTGAGGTATTTGCCGGTCCAGCTGGCGGTGTTGTCCGCCACCTGTTCGGGCGTGCCGACCGCGACGATTTCGCCGCCGCCGTCGCCGCCCTCGGGACCGAAGTCCAGAAGATAATCGGCGACCTTGATGACATCCAGATTGTGCTCGATCACCACGATGGTGTTGCCGGCCTCGACCAGTTCCTGAAGCACTTCCAGCAGTTTGCGGGTGTCCTCGAAATGCAGGCCGGTGGTCGGTTCGTCGAGGATGTACAGGGTGCGGCCGGTAGCGCGTTTCGCCAGTTCCTTGGACAGCTTGACCCGCTGGGCCTCGCCGCCCGACAGGGTGGTGGCCGGCTGGCCGACCTTGACGTAGCCCAGGCCTACGCGTTCCAGCGTCAGCATCTTGTCGCGGATCGGCGGCACGGCCTTGAAGAAGGTCGCGGCCTCCTCGACCGTCATGTCCAGCACGTCCGAGATGGACTTGCCCTTGAACACGATCTCCAGGGTCTCGCGGTTGTAGCGTTTGCCCTTGCAGACGTCGCAGGTGACATAGACGTCGGGCAGGAAGTGCATCTCGATCTTGATGACGCCGTCGCCCTGGCAGGCCTCGCAGCGGCCGCCCTTGACGTTGAAGCTGAACCGGCCGGGTCCGTAGCCGCGGGCCTTGGATTCCGGCAGGCCGGCGTACCAGTCGCGGATGGGGCCGAAGGCGCCGGTGTAGGTCGCCGGGTTCGAGCGCGGGGTGCGGCCGATCGGCGACTGGTCGATGTCGATCACCTTGTCGAAATGCTCCAGCCCCTCGATGCGGTCGAAGGGGGCGGGGGCTTCCGACGCATTGTTCAGACGGCGCGCGGCGGCCTTGTACAGGGTCTCGATGGTGAAGGTGGACTTGCCGCCCCCGGACACGCCGGTGATGCAGGTGAAGACGCCGACGGGGATCTCGCCGGTCACGCTCTTCAGATTGTTGCCGCTGGCGCCGCTGATCTTCAGCATCCGCTTGCGATTTATGGGACGGCGACCATCGACAGGAATCTCGATCTCGCGTTCGCCGGTCAGGTATTTGCCGGTGAGGGAGTTCGGATTGGCCATGACCTCGGCGGGCGTGCCCTCGGCGCAGACCGTGCCGCCGTGGACGCCGGCGGCCGGGCCCATGTCGATGACATAGTCGGCCGTCAGGATGGCTTCCTCGTCGTGCTCGACCACCAGCACCGAGTTGCCCAGGTCGCGCAGCCCCTTCAGGCTTTCCAGCAGGCGGGTGTTGTCGCGCTGGTGCAGGCCGATGGACGGCTCGTCCAGCACATAGAGCACGCCGGTCAGGCCCGAGCCGATCTGCGACGCCAGACGGATGCGCTGGCTCTCGCCGCCCGACAGGGTGCCGGAGGATCGCGACAGCGACAGATAGTCGAGGCCGACGTTATTCAGGAATCGCAGCCGGTCGCCGATCTCCTTCAGGATGCGGCGGCCGATCTCCATCTGCTTGTCGCTGAGCGCCTCGGGCAGGGCCTGGACCCAGTCGTAGGCCTTCTTGATCGACAGGGTGGAGATGTCGGCGATGTCCTGCCCTCCCACCTTGACCGCCAGGGCCTCGGGCTTCAGCCGCTTGCCGTGGCAGGCGTCGCAGGGCGTTTCGGACTGATAACGGGCCAGTTCCTCGCGCACCCAGGCGCTGTCGGTCTCGCGCCAGCGACGCTCCAGGTTCGGCAGCACACCCTCGAACGGCTTGGAGACCTCGTATTTGCGGGCGTTGTCGTCGTAGGTGAATTTGATCTTCTCGGCGCCGGTTCCATACAGGATCGCCTTGTGCGCCTGGGCCGGCAGCTCGCGCCAGGCCACGTCCATCGAGAAGCCGTAGTGGCGGCTGAGCGACTGCAGGGTCTGGGTGTAGAGGGGCGAGGGGCCGCGCGCCCATGGCGCGACGGCGCCCTTGTGCAGGCTCTTGTCGCGGTCCGGGATCACCAGATCGGCGTCGAAGGCCAGCTTGACCCCGAGGCCGTCGCAGACCGGGCAGGCGCCGAAGGGATTGTTGAACGAGAACAGCCGCGGCTCGATCTCGGAGATGGTGAAGCCGGACACCGGACAGGCGAACCGTTCCGAGAACAGCAGGCTGCGCGGCGCCGTCTCGCCCTCGGCCGTGCTGGCCCATTCGGCGTTGGCGATTCCATCGGCCAGACCCAGGGCGGTCTGAAGACTGTCGGCGTAGCGGGCTTCCTGGTCAGGCTTGGTGACGATACGGTCCACGACGATGTCGATGTCGTGCTTGAACTTCTTGTCCAGGGTGGGGGCTTCGTCGATCGGATAGAATTGGCCGTCGATCTTCAGCCGCTGGAAGCCCTGACGCTGCCACTCGGCGATTTCCTTCTTGTATTCGCCCTTGCGGCCCCGGACGACGGGGGCCAGCAGCAGGATCCGCTCGCCGTCCGGCAGGGCGACCAGCTTGTCGACCATCTGGCTGATGGTCTGGCTCTCGATCGGCAGGCCGGTGGCGGGGGAATAGGGGACGCCGACCCGCGCCCATAGCAGGCGCATATAGTCGTGGATCTCGGTGACCGTGCCGACGGTCGAGCGCGGGTTCTTGGACGTCGTCTTCTGTTCGATGGAGATGGCGGGGGACAGCCCCTCGATCAGGTCCACGTCCGGCTTGCCCATCAGTTCCAGGAACTGGCGCGCATAGGCCGACAGGCTCTCGACATAGCGGCGCTGGCCTTCGGCGTAGATGGTGTCGAACGCCAGGGACGACTTGCCCGAGCCTGACAGGCCGGTCATCACCACCAGCTGTTCGCGGGGAATGTCGAGGTCCACGCCCTTGAGATTATGCTCGCGGGCGCCGCGAACGCGGATGAAGTTGTGCTTTTCGGTCATGCTGTCCGGGAACGCGGGAAGGGCCGGGCGGGTCCGGCGCGACATCGCTATATGGGGATGAATCGCGCGATTGAAGCAAGAACAATGTGGGAACATTGCGGCGCCCTGTGGGCTGAGGTATCGTCGGCGCATGGCCGAGGGTTTCGACATCCACCTGAACGAAGATCAGGCGCGGCGGCTGAAGGCGGTGGCCGAGGCGGCGGGGCTGGACCCGACGGCCTTTGCGATCCAGACGCTGGAAGGCGTGATTGGGGATATCGGCATCGCAGGCGTGAGCGAATATCCGGCCTCCTGGGTCTCGGAGGACGCGGAACGCTGGGCCGAGTATGAGCGGACGGGCGTGACCGTGCCGCTGGAGGATGCACTTCGCGATTTTCACGACAACTTGGCGCGGCGCCTGGCGGAGAAGCGTTGAAATATCGGGTTCGCTTGCTGCCGCCTGCGCGCAGCGATCTGATCCGCGTCTCCAACTTCCTCGCGGATGTCGCCCCCAGAGCTGCATTGAGGGCGGCTGACGTTTGGATCAAGCGCTTAGAACGCTCGAGCTGTTCCCAGAGCGCGCGCCCAAAACAGGGGCTGCATCAAGGGAGTTGGTCGTTCCATTCGGACAGGCAGGCTATATCATCCGTTACCGTATTGAGCGGACGGATGTGGTTGTGCTGCGCATCTTCCACACCCGCGAACATCGCCCTTTCGGACCCTAATCCGGCGTCCACGCCTGCGTAGTCCGCACGAACCGTTCGCCCTTGGCCAGCATCACCCCGCTGGCGGTGGCGATCCCAAGCTCCAGGCTTTCGGCGATGCGTCGGGCGCGTTCGATGAAGTGGTTGGCGGCCACGGGCGGGCAAAGGTCGCGGGCCGTCTCGACGAAAACCTCCAACCAGCGATCGAAATGGCGGGCGTCGATGGGCAGGGGCAGGTGCTTCGGCATAGGTCGCCCCTGATAGACCCCAGTCGACAGGGCGACGGACGACCAGAATAGTTTCATCTGCGCCAGGTGCGGCGCCCAGTCGGTGATACGGTCAGCGAAGATCGGGCCGATCAGGCGGTCGTCACGGACGCGGGCGTAGAAGCCCTCGACCAGGGCGTCGATCATCGCCTCGTCTATGCCGGTCTCGTCGCGCAAACGCTGGACGGCGGCTTCGCGGCGCGCGGCGGCGCCGGCGGGGTCTTCGATGCGGAAACGGCTTTCCATGGAGTCGTCCTAGCGGTCTGGCGAGCAGATCGCCACTGGACCGACGGTCCACCCCGGAAGGGAGGGTTCACGCGGCCGTGTTCGCTTCAGGGGCGACGCGGACTTGCACATCGCACAAATACGACCCATCCTCTTGTCTCTGACGAGTTTTGAGCAGGAGGCTCGAAGATCATGATCATCGCACTGGCAACCGGTTCCGCCCTGTCCGCCATGCTGCTCGTGATTTTCCATGCCAACAAGCCCAAGCCGAAGCGCGTCCCCGTCCGCGCTCGCGACTCTCGACAAGGTCGCCGCTAGAACGCCCGCCGGCGTCACGCTTTTCGACAATCTGAGCCTGACGTTCGGGCCTGAGCGCACCGGCGTCGTCGGTCGCAACGGCGCCGGCAAGAGCACCCTGCTACGTTTGATCTCGGGCGGCCTGTCGCCGGCCGAGGGCGTGGTGACGCGCATCGGGACGATCGGCGTGCTGGATCAGCGCCATGATCCTGCGCCGGGCGAGACGGTCGCCCAAACGCTCGGCGTCGGCGAAGCCCTGGCGGTGATCGAACGGGCGTTGGCCGGCGAGGGCGACGCAGAAGATCTCGCGAACGCGGACTGGACGCTCGAACTGCGGATCGCCGAGATTCTGGCCGAGGTCGGGCTGGCGGACCTGGCCATGGACCGGGCGACGATCAGTCTGAGCGGCGGCGAACAGACCCGGCTGCGGCTCGCCGGCCTGCTACTGGCGCGGCCGGACCTGATCCTGCTGGACGAGCCGACCAATCATCTGGATGTCGAGGCGCGGCGACTGATCGCCGAGGTGCTGGGCCGCTGGGACGGCGGGGCGGTGGTGGTGAGCCATGACCGCGATCTGCTGCGGCGCATGGACCGGATCGTCGAGGTCTCCGGTCTGGGCGTGACCGTATACGGCGGGAACTACGACCTCTATGCCGAGCGCAAGGCGACCGAGCGGGCGGCGGCGGAACGCGATCTGGCGGGCGCCGAACGGACGGCCGCCAGGGTGGGGGCGGACGCCCAGCGCCGTACGGAGATGAAGGCGCGGCGCGACGCAGCCGGACGGCGCAAGGGCGCCAAGGGCGACATGCCGAAGATCCTGATCGGCGCCAGAGCGGAGCGGGCCGAGAACAGCGGCGCCGGCGACCGGCTGCTGGCGGCGCGGCAAGCCGCAGAGGCGGAGGCGGCCCTGGCCACGGCGCGCGAGCGGGTAGAGCGCACCCGCGCCCTGTCGATCCCCATGCCATCGAGCGGGCTGGCTTCAGGGCGGACCTTGCTGGTTCTGGACGATGCGACGTGGGAGACGCCGCAGGGGCGCACCGTCGTGGGTCCGGTCAGCCTGCGGCTGACGGGGCCGGAACGGGTCGCGATCACAGGGCCGAACGGGGCGGGGAAAACGACCCTGCTGCGACTGATCCATGGGGCGCTGGAGCCGACGACCGGACGGGTGGAACGGCTAGGCCGAGCGGTGCTGCTGGACCAAGAGGCTGCGATCTTGAAACCGGAGGAAACCCTGGTCGAGGCCTGGCGGCGGTTCAATCCCGAGGGCTCAATCAATGACGCCCAGGCGGCGCTGGCGCGGTTTCTGTTCCGGAATGTAGCGGCGCATCGCGAAGTCGGCGCGCTGTCGGGCGGCGAGCGGCTACGGGCGGCCCTGGCCTGCGTCATGACAGGGGCCAAGCCGCCGCAACTGCTGATTCTGGACGAGCCGACCAATCACCTGGACCTCGATTCCGTCGCCGCCGTGGATGTCGCGCTGCGGGCCTACGACGGCGCCCTGATCGTGGTCAGTCATGACGCCGACTTTCTGGACGCCATTGGGATCGAGCGGACGATAGCCCTCTAGCCGATCCCGCCTGTCTGGCGCAGCCCCTCCCACAGGGCGATGCCTGCGGTGACCGACAGGTTCAGCGAACGCGCTTCAGGACGCAGCGGAATCACCACGCGGGCGTCGACGGCGGCGTGGACATAGTCCGGCGCGCCGGATGTTTCCTTGCCGAACAGAAGCGTGTCGTCGGGGTGAAAGACGAAATCGGACAGGGGCGTCGCGCCGCGGGTGGTGAACAGAATCAGTCGGCCGGCGGGGCGGTCGCGCTGAAATGCATCCCAGTCGGCGTGCCGGGTCATGTGCGACAAAGGACCATAGTCGAGCGCCGCTCGCTTCATGGCGCGGTCGTCGAAACGAAAGCCCGTAGGCTCCACGACGTGCAGTTCCACCCCGAAACAGGCCGACAGCCGGATGCAGGCGCCGACGTTCTGAGGAATGTCCGGTTGAAAAAGAGCGAGACGCATTCTAATCCCTAGATATACGCGGCCTGGGGGTTTGTCGCGGTCTGTCTGCGAACGTTTCGCAAGAAACGTCAGCGACTTGCGGCCTTAGGCCGCAAATACAGACCGAGGGGAATACTGGGTCTCGCTTTTAGGGTTCGTGCCGCAAAAGAGGAGCGCCAATACAGGCGGTCCCGGCGGTTTTCGAGAGGTGAAACGTGGCCGAGACGGGTGTGATTCCGGAAGGCGAGGGCGATCCGAATCGCCGCGACTTCATCCATATCGCAGCGGGCGCCGCTGCGGTCGGCGCCGGGGCGATGATCGCCTGGCCGCTGATCAACCAGATGAACCCCGCCGCCGACACCCTGGCCCTGGCTTCGATCGAGTTCGACCTGACCAAGGTGCAGGAAGGCCAGCAGGTCGTGATCAAATGGCAGGGCAAGCCGGTCTTCGTGCGCTATCGCACTCCGGCCGAACTGCAGCGCGTCATCGCCGATGATCACGCCTCGGACCTGAAACAGCCCCAGACCGACGCCGAGCGCACCAAGCCAGGCCACGAGAAATATCTGGTCGTGGTCGGATCCTGCACCCACCTGGGCTGCGTGCCGACCTTTGGCGCCGGCGACTACGGCGGCTGGTTCTGCCCCTGCCACGGTTCGCACTATGATGCGTCCGGGCGGATCAGGAAGGGGCCCGCGCCTCTGAACCTGGTGGTGCCCGACTATGAATTTGCGTCCGACACTCGCGTCAAGATCGGGTGAGGGCCAGGGGGAGGAAATGAGCGAACACGAATCCACCTACGTCCCTAAGACGGGCGTCGAGAAGTGGCTGGACACCCGGCTGCCGATCATCCGCTTCGGCGCAGACTACATGTCGCTGCCGACACCCAGAAACCTGAACTACTGGTGGACCTTCGGCGGCATCCTGGCCCTGTGTCTGATGACGCAGATCGTCACCGGCATTGTTCTGGCCATGCACTATACGCCGCACGTCGACCTGGCCTTCGCCTCGGTCGAGCGGATCATGCGCGACGTCAACGGCGGCTGGCTGATCCGCTATGTGCACGCCAACGGCGCGTCGATGTTCTTCATCGCCGTCTATCTGCACATGCTGCGCGGGCTGTACTACGGCTCGTACAAGGCTCCGCGCGAGATGATCTGGATCATCGGCTGCGTGATCTTCTTCCTGATGATCGCGACGGCCTTCCTGGGTTACGTCCTGCCCTGGGGCCAGATGTCCTTCTGGGGCGCCGAGGTGATCACCAATCTGATCGGGGCCATCCCGGTGATCGGCGAGCCGATCCTGATCTGGCTGCGCGGCGGACCGGCGATCGACAATGCGACGCTGAACCGCTTCTTCTCGCTCCACTATCTGCTGCCCTTCGCCATATTGGGCTGCGTCGTGCTGCACCTGTGGGCGCTCCACTCGGCGGGTCAGAACAATCCGGTCGGCATCCTGATCCCCAAGGATCGGACGAAGAAGGACATGTTGCCCTTCCACCCCTATTTCACGCTGAAGGACGGGTTCGCGATCATCCTGTTCCTGCTGCTGTTCGCGATCTTCGTCTTCTATCAGCCGAACGCCCTGGGACACGCCGACAACTACATCCCGGCCAACCCGCTGCAGACCCCGGCGCACATCGTGCCCGAGTGGTACATGCTGCCCTTCTACGCCATCCTGCGCGCCATCCCGGACAAGTTCGGCGGCGTGGTGGCGATGTTCAGCGCCATCGGCGTGCTGTTCGTCCTGCCCTGGCTTGATACGTCCAAGGTCCGGTCGATGCGGTATCGCCCGACCATGCGGACCTTCTTCTTCATCTTCCTGGTGGTCGGCGTGGGCTTGGGCTGGTGCGGTGGTCAGCTTCCGGACGCGCCGGTCATTCCGGGGTTGGGCGGCGTGGTTCTGCTGGACGGCAACCTGAACTCCTACCTGTGGCTGACGCGGCTGTTCACGGCCTACTACTTCCTCTTCTTCCTGGTGATCCTGCCGTTCGTGGGCTTGAAGGAGACGCCGCTGCCGATCCCGGCGACCATTTCCGAGCCGGTCCTGACCGGTGCGGACGCGATGCCGGCTTTCGCCCCGGCCTCGCCCGAGAAGAGGGGGTGAGGGCCATGATGACCGTGAAAACCAACGCCTCGATGTCCAGGCTCATCGCCTCGGCGGCTGTAGCTTTCGGCCTGCTGGCCGCGGCCCCGGCCCTGGCTGCTGGCGGGGCCGCCCATCCGCGCTCGGGCGGGTTCAGCTTCGAAGGGCCGTTCGGCGTCTATGACCAGGGCCAGCTTCAGCGCGGCTACAAGGTCTATCAGGAGGTTTGCGCCGCCTGCCACAGCATGAACCTGATGCACTATCGCAATCTGGGTGATCGCCACGGGCCGTTCTGGAATCCGAAATATCCGAACCCGAACGACAATCCGGTGGTCAAGGCCCTGGCCAAGGAGGTCCAGGTCCCGGACATCGACAGCGAGACCGGTGAACCGATCCAGCGCGACGCCACTCCGGCCGACAAGTTCCGCAGCCCTTACCCGAACGCGACGGCCGCCGCCGCAGGCAACGGCGGAGCGGCGCCGCCTGATCTGTCGGTGATGGCCAAGGCCCGCCACGACGGCGCCAACTATATCTACTCTCTGCTGTCGGGCTATCGCGCGGCGCCGGCGGGCCTGACCATCCGAGAGGGGCAGCATTACAACCCCTATATGGCCGGCGACCTGACGCCCTTCTGGACGGGGGACAAGCACCATGTGCCGGAGGGGGGCTTCATCGCCATGCCGCCGCCGCTTCGGAACGGCCAGGTGACCTATGACGACGGCTCGCCCCAGACGGTGGACCAGTACGCCAAGGATGTGGCCGCCTTCATCGCCTGGACGTCCGAACCGAAGATGGTCGAACGCAAACAGGCCGGCTTCGGTGTGATCATTTTCCTGCTGATCTTCGCCGGCCTCACCTACGCCAGCTATCGCCGCGTCTGGAAGGGCGTCGCCCACTAGGCGCAGGTTCAAATGACCTGATCATCAGCCCGCCGAAGTCCGCTTCGGCGGGCTTTTGTTTGCGACAAATGGCGCGTGACACGGAATCGACATGATGGATTTCGCCCCCTAGGGTCGGCGACTTCATTTCCGGCTGTGGGGCCTCGTGTTCATGCGTATCGTCTCTTCTTTCGCCGCCGTGCTGATGGCCGGCGTCACCCTGTCCGCCTGCGCCACCGTCGGAGCGGATCAGGCCGCGCCGTCCTTCGACGCCGCGCGGATTTCGGAGGATATCCGCGTCCTGTCGAGCGACGCCTATGAGGGACGCGGCATCGCCACCCCGGCTGAAGAGAAGGTCGTCCAGTACCTGAGCGCTCAATATGCGGCCGCCGGTTTCGAGCCGGGCGGTCCCAACGGCCAGTGGACCCAGGACGTCATCCTGAACCGTTTCGTCCAGTCCAACGTCCATGCCTCGCTGAAGCTGGGGGACTGGAGCCTGCCGATGACCCAGGGCCGCGAGGTAGCCATTTCCACCCGCCGTCCGGCCGAGCATGTCAGCCTGAAGGACGCGCCCCTGGTCTTCGTCGGCTACGGCATCAATGCGCCCGAGCGGAACTGGAACGACTTCAAGGACCAGGACTTGCGCGGCAAGATCCTGGTCGTCCTGGTCAATGACGCCGATTTCGAGGAGCCGGCGCTGAACACCTTCGGCGGCAAGGCCATGACCTATTACGGCCGCTGGACCTACAAGTACGAGGAGGCCGCCAAGCACGGGGCGGCGGGCGTGCTGATCGTGCACGAGACGGCGCCGGCCTCTTACGGCTGGGCGACGGTCGCCAACTCCTGGGGCGTGCCGCAGTTCGACATCCTGAGGCCCAATGCGGCGGCCGAGCGGGTGCCGATGGAGGGCTGGATCCAGCGCGATGTGGCGGTGGACCTGTTCCGCCGCGCAGGACTGGATTTCGAGGCGCTGAAGGTCCAGGCGCGCAGCCGCGACTTCCAGCCCGTCGCCCTGACCGGCGCGTCCTTCTCGACCGAATTCGACGTGGCGACCAATCAGGTCACCAGCCACAATGTCATCGCGCGCCTGCCGGGCACGACCCATCCGGACGAGACGGTGCTGTACACCGCACACTGGGACCATATCGGCATGGGCGAGCCGGACGCGACGGGCGACCGGATTTTCAACGGCGCCGTCGACAACGCCTCGGGCACCGCCGGCCTGCTGGAACTGGCGCGGATGTACGGACGCGCCCCTCGCACCGAACGCTCTGTCGTTATGATCAGCTTCACCGGCGAGGAAAGCGGTCTGCTGGGTTCGGAATACTACGCCGTGAACCCGGTCTATCCGCTGCCCAGGACGGTGGGCGGGTTCAACATGGATTCGATGAACGTCTATGGCCGTGTCACGGGGCTGGGCGTCACCGGATACGGCCAGTCCGATTTCGATGAGCGGTTGGCCGTCGCGATCCAGTCACAGGGCCGTAGTCTGGTCCCGGATTACGAGAACGCGGCCGGCACCTATTATCGCTCGGACCACTTCCCCCTGGCCAAGCGGGGCGTGCCCATGGCCTACGCCGGCAGCCGGGGCGACTTCCGCGATGAACCGATCGCCGAACGCCAGGCTGCGCGCGCTGAATACGGCGCCAAACGCTATCACCAGGCGGCGGACGAATGGTCGCCGGACTGGGACTACAGCGGCATGATCGAGGATCTGACGGTCTTCTATGATGTCGGTCGCGCCCTGGCGAACGGCCGGGACTGGCCGGAATGGAAGACGGGGTCCGAGTTCGGCCCCGTGCGGGCCACGACGGCGTCCGAGCGTCCCTGATATCTGTGAAAACCGGGGGCCGGGACGCGATCCTGGCTCCCTGTCTATTCGTCTGTTCGAGCCGCCCGCATGATCCTTCGTCGTTCCCCCTTCATCGCCCTGGCGGCGCTGGTCCTGACCGCCTGCGCAGGCGCGTCCGTCAGCCCGCCGCCCGCCCGGCTGGACGCCTTCGCCACGGCCTCGGCGGCGACGCCGCAGTTCAGCGCCCAGCGTCTGTCCGACCACATCAAGTACCTGGCCTCCGACGAGTTGGAGGGCCGCTTCCCCGGCCTGATCGGTGAGCAACTGACTCTGGCCTATCTCCAGCGCCAGTATGAGGCCATGGGGCTGGAGCCGGGCGGACGGGACGGATCCTGGCTGCAACCGGTCGATCTGGTGCGGTTCACGCCGGAGCGTGCGCCGACGGCCGCCTGGACCGGCGCCGACGGCGTCCGTCACGCCCTGGTTTCGGGAACGGACATCACCTTGCGCGCGGGACCGGCCGATCCGATGGTCAAGATCGACGGTGCGCCGCTTGTCTTCGCCGGCTACGGAATCGTGGCTCCGGAGCGGGGATGGGACGACTATGGCGACGCCGATCTGACGGGCAAGGTGGTGGTGATCCTGCGCGCCCAGCCCGACGCCCTGGGCGTCGATCCGAACTTCTACGGCTCGGGCACGCACAAGACCCAGGAGGCGCTGAAGCGCGGCGCGGTCGGGGTGATCAGTCTTCAGGACAACGACGGCCGCTGGCGTCGGGCCGTCGGCGGCGCGACCCGGCCGCAGATGACGGTCAAGGGCGCAAAGGATGCGCGATTCACCGGATCCATCAGTCCGGCGACGGGGACCGCCATCGGTGGAGACGTTCTGACCGAGGCCCTGGCGCGCGCCAAGACCGGCGGCCTGGGCGGGGTGGTGGACCTGGGCGTGCGGCTGGACGTCGACATCGCCGAAACGACCGAGGTCATTCACTCGAACAATCTGCTGGCCAGGATTCCCGGGGCGACGCGGCCTGACGAATATGTCGTCTATTCCGCGCACTGGGATCACGTCGGCAAGGCCAAGGAGCCGAACGCCGAGGGCGACGACATCTTCAACGGCGCCTGGGACAACGCCTCGGGCACGGCGGGCCTGATCGAGATGGCGCGCGCCTTCAAGGCCGGGCCGGCGCCGGAACGGACGGTGGTCTTCCTGCACGTCACGGCCGAGGAACAGGGACTGCTGGGCTCGGAAGCCTATGCCGCCGATCCGGTCTATCCGCTGGCGAAGACGGCGGCGGACATCAATATCGACATGCTGCCCTTCACCCCCGCGACGCGCGACGTCGCGGTGTTCGGCGCCGGCAAGTCGGAGCTGGAAGATATTCTGGGCCGGTTCGCCGCCGTGCAGGGCCGCACGGTGACCGGCGACGGCTATCCGCAGGAAGGTTTCTACTACCGCTCCGACCATTTCAACTTCGCCGCAGGCGGGGTGCCGGCCCTGATGCCGTGGAGCGGTCGTGACTTCGTAGAGGGCGGGCTGGAGGCGGGCACGCCGTACTACGAGGCCCAGATGGCGCGCTATTATCACCAGCTGACCGACGAATGGCGGGCCGACTACGACTTCACCGCGGCCTTCCAGAACCTGGATCTGCTGTACCGGCTGGGGCTGACGGTGGCCGACAGCGAGACCTGGCCGGCCTGGAAACCCAGCGCGGAATTCAACGCCATCCGCGACGCCAGCGCCGATCAGCGGCGCTAAATACGAAAACGGCGGCCCGGAGGGGAGCCCGGGCCGCCGTCGATCATCCGTCGCTGGCCTTAGCGGTCAGCGGGCGGATGTCGCCTCGGCGATCAGGACGCGCGCCTGGGCGATCGCGTCCGCCTCTGTAGTTTCGCCGTCGGCCAGGGACTGGGCTAGGTCCATCAGCGGCGCGCCGGTGACGGAGCCGGTCTGGGCCTCCTGCTGCAGATGGACGCCGTTTCCGGCGACGATGGCGTCATCCCAGGCCTGGCGCACGGCGGCCCAGAAGCCCTGGGTCTTGGCCCAATAGGCGTCGCCGGCCGCAGGGGAATAGCCGGTCGACCGGTCATAGGTGTTGATCACATCCTCCTGGACCACGGCGACCGGCGCGCCGCCCGCCTTGCCCGACATTTTCACATTGTCCTGGATATGGACCCAGCCGTTCGGCGTCAGGATGTGGCGGTTGGTCCCCAGATAGCGGTCATAGACGGGGTTCCGCACCGCATCGCGCCGCGCCAGCGGCCGCCAGGTCGGGTCGGACGTCCAGGCCGACAGGCCGTTGTCATAGGTCCAGCGACCGACGCCGCCGTAACGGGGCGAGTCGTCGGTCTGCCACACGGTCTGGGACCAGGCGCCCTGGCGCTGATCGGCCGGGACGGGCGTCAGCACCCACTGGTTCGGCCCGGCGTAGGTCAGCACCGTCTGAGGCTGATAGACCCAGTCCTGACGCCAGTGCTTGATGACGATGACCTGGCCCTCATGCTCCATGACCAGGATGTGTTGCAGACTGATCCGGTCGCCCTGGTCATAGACGACGCGGACGATCTCGCTGCCGCCCGACAGTTGCTCCTCCAGCGGGTCGTAGTCGGCCTGGAAGCTGACGTTCTCGCGCATGTCGAAATGGACGCGATACTGGCCGGCCTGGGCCAGGATCGACTGGCGATCCCGTTCGAAGGCGCTGGCGGGGGTGGAAGCCGCAGTCGGGGCGACGGCTCCGGCTTCCAGCGCCTGGGCGGCGGGCGCAGCGGCGGTCAGCAGGGCGGCGGCGATCAGGATGGCGCGCATGGGACGAGGGCTCTTGATGTGGGGGATGTGCATGGTCGCTTACAGACGCAGGGTCAGGGACAGACCGAAGTTGCGGCCCGGCTGGGTGTAGGCGTCCTTGATGGACGAGGCGGCGGACAGGCCGCGCACGTCGCTCCACCAGCCGTATTTCTCGTCGAGAAGGTTGAAGGCGCCGGCCCGCAGTGTGGCGCGCTCGGTGACGTTCCAATAGGCGGTCACGTCGAGAAGGGTGAAGCTGTCGCCGGTGTAGCAGGCCGATCCGCACGACAGTTCATAGGTGGCGGCGTCCTTCCTGTCCGACCAGGTCACGACGGCCGAACCGCCCCAGACCCCCGAAGGCGCGGCATAGTTCAGGCCGCCGACCAGTTTGATCGGATCGACGCTGCTGAGCTGGGTCTTCTCACCGTCCGTTTCCTGCTCGCCGTCCGCAAAGGCGGCGGAGACGATCAGGCTGAGGCCATTGCTCCAGGCGATGTCGCCTCTGGCTTCCAGCCCCCAGATGTCGACATTGGTCAGGTTGACGTACTGATAGATCAGCGGATCGACGCCCGGCACGCCCGTGCCCGACGCCACCACCTGTTCGATGAAGTTGTCATAATGGGTGCTGAAGGCCGTGGTCTGGAGCCGCAGCTCGCCCCCGAAGGCCGCGATGTCGCGGAACCGCAGGCCGCCTTCGATACTGTCGCTGGTTTCGGGCTTGAGGTCCGGGTTGGGGATCGAGGTGTAGCCGTAGACGGGATTTTCGAAATAGTTGTTCACCTGCATCGGCGACGGGGCGCGGAAGCCTTCGGCGTAGTTGGCGAACAGGCCGAAGCGACGGTCGGCCCACCAGACGACGCCCAGCTTGGGCGAGATGTGGTCTTCCGACTGGCCCGTGGCCGAGGCAGGGAACAGGGCGTCGACTTCCGGCGACAGGTCGTACCAGTCGTAGCGTACGGCGGGGATGATGCTGAGCGCGCCGCCCAGCATCTCGATCTCGTCCTGAACGAACAGACCCGCCAACTGGTAGTCGGTCTTGGGGAAGGCGCGGGTCGGGAAGGTTTCGCCGACGGGCGGGGTGACGCCGTCGCGGACGCCTTCCTGCGTGGTCATCGACCAGTCGCCGCCGACCGTGACACGGTGTTCCACCGCCCCGCCCGCGCCGAAGACGCGCGCGCCTTGGGCGGCCAAGCCGTAGACGGTGTTGTCGAAGGTGGTGTCGCGGACCCGGTCCACAGCGGGGCTTCGATCTTCATAGGTATACTGGCGGGTGGTCGCATCCTGCCAGTAGGCGCTGACCGAACCGCTCTCGAAGCCGGCGAAGTCCTGGAAGCGCCACTCGCCCTTGAGGCTGTCGCGCTGGGCTTCGTCATGGGCGGTGACGGCCAGAACCGTCGCCGACCGGGCGGTCAGCGCGTCGCCGTCCATTTCGGAGTCGAGGTGGTCATAGGTCAGGCGCAGCGCATGGCCGGGCGCCACGTCCCAGACCAGCTTGGCCAGGATGGCGTTGGAGGTGAAGTCCTGCGGATTGGGTTGGGTTCGGGCCGAACCGACGCCGCCGACCTCGCCCTGGTTCTCCGTCTCCTGGTGATCGCGGCGGGTGTAGGCCAGCAGGCCCGAAACCGACCCCGTGCGGCCGGCGACGGCAAGACTCTCGGTCCAGCCTTCATCTGCCGAACTATAGGCCGCCCGTGCCCGTGCGCCGAAATCCTGGCTGACCTTCAGGAAATCGGACGGGTCCTTGGTGGTGAAGGCGACGGCGCCGGCGACGCCGTCCGAACCATACAGGGCCGATGCGGGGCCGCGCAGGATCTCCACCGACTTGACCATGTCCAGGTCGTTATAGTCGCCGCGACCGACCGCCTGGGCGCCGAAGCTGAAGCCGCTGGGCAGGCGCACCCCGTCGTTGATGATCAGCACGCGGTCGCCGCCCATGCCGCGAATGGTGAAGCCCGAATTGCTGTCGCGACCGCCGCCTGACAGCGCCAGGTTGAAGCGGGCGGGGGAGGTCGGCACGCTGACGCCCGGTTCGAACCGAATCAGATCCTTGATGTCGGTGGCCAGCATGGTCTCGATCTGGTCGGCGCTGATGACGCTGACCGTGGCGGGCGTGCGTGACGCCAGACGCTCCGACCGCGTGCCGATCACGATGACCGGATCGACCTCGGTCGCCGGCGCGTCGGCCGCTTCGGCGCACGCGGGCTGGGCGATCAAGACCGAACCGAAGGCGGCTGCGGCGGTGGAGAGGAGGAGTAGGTTGCGCATAATGGCCCCGCTTGATGACAGGCGGAGGTGTTACTGCGAACGATTATCAGGATCAACCGCAATGAGGACGCGGGTTTGAACCCCAGCCTTGGCCGTGGTGTTGTAGGCGGATGAAATATGCGTTCTTCCCGATGGTTGCGGCCATCGCCCTGCTGACCGCCTGTGGAGACAACGGGGTCAATCCTCCGGACGAGCCGGCGCGTCCGCTCAGGACGCCTGAGGCGATGCAACAGGTGGAGGCGCCGGGCCCGTCCTCTCTGGCCGGCCGCGGCCCGCGCAGCTTTGTGGGAATCTGGGCCGCCAACCCCGTCTGGTGCGCCCATCCGCAGGGCGAGCGGGCGCCCATCACCCTGACGCCGATGCGGTTCGAAGCCCCTGGCGTCGCCTGTGACATCGCTCGGATTGAAGAGACCGGAGCGGGCTATGTGGCCACCCTGGCCTGCGCCGCTCAGGGGCAGGCCAAGCGCGAGCGGGTTCATATGGCCGCCACCGGCGACGTGATGAACCTGACCTACGTCGACAGGGACATGAAAACGGTGAAACTGGCGCGCTGCCCCGGCTCGCCGCGCGCGCCGGATCCCGCCAATCCGTTGGAAAGCATGATGAAGAAGGAGCCGGAGGCCCCCGCTTCGAAACCTAGTTGAACAGGAAGTTCATCACGTCGCCGTCCTTGACGACATAGGTCTTGCCTTCCGCACGCAGCTTGCCGGCTTCGCGCGCCTTGGCTTCGCCGCGCAGGGCGACGAAGTCGTCGAAGGCGATGGTTTCGGCGCGGATGAAGCCCTTCTCGAAGTCGGTGTGGATGACGCCGGCCGCCTGGGGCGCGGTGTCGCCGACGTTGATCGTCCAGGCGCGGGCTTCCTTGGGGCCGACCGTGAAATAGGTCTGAAGTCCCAGCAGCTTGTAGGCCTCGCGGATCAGGCGGTTCAGGCCGGGTTCTTCCAGACCCAGGGTCTCGAGGAACTCCTTCTGCTCCTCGTCGTCCAGCACGGCGATCTCGGATTCGATCTGGGCCGAGATGACGACCGAATTGGCGTTGTCCGTGGCGGCGCGGGCGGCGACCTTGTCCGACAGCTCATTGCCCTTGTCGGCCGAACCTTCCTCGACATTCGAGACATAGAGGGCGGGCAGGGCGGTCAGCAGTTGCAGCATGTGCCAGGCCTTGGCGTCCTCCTTGGACACGTCGGCTGTGCGGGCGGGCTTGCCGGCGTTCAGCTGGGCCAGGGCCAGATCGACCAGTTTCAGCGTCAGGCCGGACTCCTTGTCGCCGCCCTTGGCGCGCTTCTCCAGCTGGGGCCGGCGGCGCTCCAGGCTTTCCATGTCGGCCAGCATCAACTCGGTCTCGATGATCTCCAGATCGGCGATCGGATCGATGCGGTTCTCGACGTGGGTGATGTCGTCATCGACGAAGCAGCGGGCCACGAAGGCCACGGCGTCGCAGTCGCGGATATTGGCCAGGAACTGGTTGCCCAGGCCCTCGCCCTTGGACGCGCCGCGCACCAGGCCGGCGACATCGACGAAGGTGATGCGGGCGGGGATGATTTCCTTGGACCCGGCGACCTCGGCCAGGGCGTTCAGGCGCGGCTCTGGCACGGCCACGTCGCCGGTGTTCGGCTCGATGGTGCAGAACGGATAGTTGGCCGCCTGGGCCGCCGCCGTCTTGGTCAGGGCGTTGAACAGGGTGGACTTGCCGACATTGGGCAGGCCGACGATCGCGACTCTAAGGGCCATGGGATTCCTCGTGAGGCGCGAGCCTTTAGCCGGTTCAAACCGGTTTGTCAGGCTCGCGCTTCAAAAGGCGTCAGTGCGCGCCGTGATCCATGCCCGCCATGGCCGCCATTGCGGGTTGGCGCACCGCCGCCTGCACCGTCACCTCGGGCGCCGAGGCGAACTTCAGGGTCAGGGGCACGGTCTCGCCGGCGACCAGGGGGGCGGTCAGGCCGATCAGCATCAGATGATTGCCGCCGGGCGCCAGACCGACCGCCTGACCGGCCGGTAGCGGCAGGCCTTCGGTCAACTGCGCCATCTTCATCATGCCGTTCTCGGTCTTCATCTCGTGGACCTGAAGCTCGCCGGCGCGGGGTGTGGCGCCGCCGGTCAGTCGGTCGTCGGTGGTCGCGGTCAGGGTGACGTAGCAGCCGCCGGCCTTGGCCCCGTTCGGCGAAGGCCGGCACCAGGCGTTGGCGGCGGTCACGGCCGCCGTGGCTGTGGGCGACTCCGGCGCCGTCTTGGCCTCTTGCGGCGGGTTGCAGGCCGCCAGTGCGAGGGCGATGGCGGCGAGGGATAGATGGGTCTTCATGGCGTCGTTCTTTCAGGAAACGGCGGGACTGCGCCGGATCATCGGCCGCACGGCTCGATCGAGCAATACGGCGAAGACCAGGCTCAGGCCCGTCAGGGGATAGAGGAGGGCGAGGGGCAGGACGATGCCCAGCACGGCGGCGCGGACGCGCGGTCCCGGCGGGGCGGGCGGGCCGCCCAGGCGAAGCCGCGACAGGTTCGGCGGGCGGCGTTTCCACCACATGACCAGACCGCTGATCGCCAGCAGCCAGACGCCGATACAGCCCAGCAGCATGACGATCCGGTTCACCTGGCCGTACTGTGTGCCCTGGTGGGTGTAGACGCCCCATTCGATCGCCTTGGCGCCCGCGCCGAACTGGTCGTAGCCGAGGTCGGCCAGCACATGGCCCGAGGCGGCGTCCACATACAGGGAACGGCTGTCCTGGACCCGGCGGGCCTGGGTCGTGATCGTATAGGCCGTGCCCGGGGCGGCGGGAATGGAGACGGCGTAGGGGCGGGCGAGACCCGCGTCGTCGGCTGTCTTCAGCACCCGACCCAGGGCGCCGTGGCCCGCATGATCGTGGGCCATGACCATGCCCTCCAGGGTCCATCCGGCGCCGAGCGGCTGGTCATGATGTTCGGCCCTTTGCCAGGCCCCGGCGACGGGGGCCGGGGGGCGGCCCAGGCCGCTGGATTTGACAACGTCCATGACCGTAGCGCCCCAGAAGGCCGACCAGGGCATGCCGGTGACCGCCAGGAACAGCACGACCCCGCCGACATAGACGCCGGTCAGGGCGTGCAGGTCGCGCCAGAAGGGGCGATGTCGGGCATCGGTCGTTCGGAGCGAGACGGTGGCGACGGCCCGCCCACGCGGCCACCACAGATAGAGGCCGGTGGCGAACAGGATGATGGTCCAGCCCGCCACGATCTCCACCAGGACGTTGAACGGCCGACCCAGCAGGGTCAGGCTGTGGGTCTTCTTGACCAGCTCCATGAAACCGCCGGCGGGAATCACGCCGGTGGCGCGGCCTGTGTGCGGATCGACGAAGACCGTCTTCTGCACCCCGTCGGGCCGATCCACCCGCAGGCGGACGGCCTGGTCCGGCCGGGCGGGCAGGACCAGATTGGCGACCCGGCCGCCGCCGGCGGCCTGGACCGCCGACGTCAGCCATGTTTCTGGGGCTGCCTGGGCCTGACCTGCTTGGGACTGAACCGCCGGCACGCGGATCATGTCGCGATAGAGGGCGCCGTCGATCTCGTCCTTGAACAGATAAAGGCCGCCGGTCAGGGCCAGCAGCATCAGCACGGGCATGACGAAGACGCCGGCGTAGAAATGCCAGCGCCAGACGGCCCGGTAGGCGCCGGACAGATCGTCCGGCGCCGAGGTTGCGGCCTTGCCGGCCATCAGTAGCTCATCCTCACGCCGACATAGGCCGAGCGGCCCTCGCCGGGGAAGAAGACGGCGGTCGAGACGCTGGCCAGGCTGGCGTCGGTGACGGCGCTGAAGTTCGAGACATAGGCCTCGTCGAACAGGTTGCGTACGTCGGCGAAGACGGTCAGTCCGTCCCGCACGGTCCAGCCCATGTTCAGGTTCGCCACCGTATAGGCGGGCGACTTCAGGGTCGGCGTATTGGCGTAGTCGACCCAGGAATCGGCCATCGACCATTCCAAGCTGGGCGCCACGAACCAGCCGGCCGGGTGATCATACCTCAGCTCGGCCCGGTACAGATGAGGCGGCACGACCGGCAGGTCATTGTCGCCGTAGACCTTGTCTCCGTCGAAGAAGAAGTCCGAGAAGGCGTAGGTCTGGCGGAGCCGCCATTGCGGCGCGATCCGCCAATCCAGCCCCGCTTCGATCCCCTGGTGAACGGTCGGTCCGGCGTTGAATGTGGCGGGAAGCCCCGTCACATTAGGCAGGAAGTTCAGCAGTTCGTGGTCCAGTTCGGCGCGATAGGCGGTGACGTCCCAGGTCACGGGGCCGCGGCGACCGCGCGTGCCGATTTCCCAGGTGACGGCCTCCTGCGGAACCAGGGGCTGATAGCCGTCGGCCGTCGGCGACAGGGCCGAGAAGTTGGGCGGTTCGACCGAGCGGGTGACATTGGCGAACACCTGATCGCCTTCCTCGCTTTCCCACAACAGGCCGGCGCGGGGCGCGAACCAGTCAAACGTCTTATCGACGCTCAGGTCGATCGTGCCGGCGACGCCGGGGACCACATAGCTTTGATAGTCGCGTTCTGCGCGGCCCCAGGTTCCCCCGGCGACCAGGGCGAGGCGGTCGGTGACGAACAGCCGCCCCTCGCCGAAGACGTCCAGCCCCTTGCCGTTCTGGAAGCTGCGGGCGCGCAGACCGTTCTGCTGGCCGGCCAGATTGGCCCACTGTTTGGCGTCCAGATCGCCCTGGCGGTACCAGGCGCCGTAGAAGGCGTCGGCGCGCAGGCCGGCGACCTGACCCTGCCAGTCGAACCGGCCGAAGGCGCCGTAGTTGCGGCTTTCCTGGTCGATGACCTGGAAGATCGGGTGGTCCAGATCCTTCCAGGTTCCATAGACGGCGCCCTCGAACACGGTGGATTGGTCCAGCCGCCAGTGCGTCTGCACCGTCGTGCGGATCGACTGCATATTGCGCTGATAATTCAGGCTGAGATTGCCCAGGTTGGCCTTCTCCGGCTGGGTCAGGGCGTCGTTCAGGCTGACGCTGCCGGGGATTTCCTGGTGGATGTCGCCGCCCGAGACGAGCAGGCGCACCTCGCGGTCCTGACCGAAGCTACGGCCGATGTTGGCGGACAGGTGCAGGGACTTGCCCTCGCTCTGCTGACGCCAGCCGTCCACGCTCTGGCCGGTGACGGCGGCGAAGCCGTCCCAGTCGCCGCGCACGCCCGCGACCTCGGCATGGGCGCGCACCGTGCCATAAGAGCCGCCGTCCAGACGCAGGTTCAGGTTCGACGCCGCCGTGCGGCCAGTCGGCGTCACCAGATTGATCGCCCCGCCCAGCAGGGCGCCGCCGAAGCGCAGGGCGTTGCCGCCCTTGTAGACCTCGGTATAGCGGGCGATCAGCGGGTCGATCAGCTGGAAGTCGCCGAAGCCGTCGGCCTCGTTGAACGGCACGCCGTCCTGGGCCAGCAGGGTGCCGCGATTGTGGCTGGAGTTGCCTATGCCCGAGCCGCGGATCGACAGACGGATGTCGCCGCCCCACTTCTTCTGGGCATAGACGCCGGGGGCGTCGCGCAGAACGTCGGCCAGATTGGGCGCGTAGCGATCAGCGTAGGATTCGGCCGAGACGACGGCGACCGCGCCGGGCGTGCGCGACAGGCGTGCCCGCGCCTCGGCGACAACGGCGGGGTCGTCGGCGTTGCGGCGGGCGGTGACAATGACGCTGTCCAGCACGGTCGGCTCTGAAGGCGGCGTGGCGGGCTGCTGAGCGAAGGCTGGGCCGGCCAGGGCGGCGAGCAGCAGGGCGCAGGGCGCCGCAGTGGTCTTGAGAGACATGGTGATCCTGAAGTCAGAACGAGAAGGGCGCGCGGGCGAAGGGCCGGCGCGGGCTTTGGGTCTGGTTCAGGCGTGGGGCGGTGCGGTGGACGGCGGACGCGGCGGCGCGCGCGCCGGGGGCGGCGGGCTGACGCGGGCGGGCGAATAGACGACCGTCTCGACCGTGCGGATGACCGGCGCAGGTTCGGGCGCTGGCGGAGCGGGCAGGGCGGCCGCGAGAGGCACGACGCAGGCGGCGCACTTGGCACCCAGATGCTTGTTGACCGGGCCGTCCATCCCGCCGGACTGGATGGTCTGGGGCCCTTCTGCGGAACAGATGACCAGAGGCTGTCCGTGTTGCACCGCCGCCAGGGCCCCGAAGGGCAGCAGGGCGCCGAGCATGAGGGCGAACACCGCCGCCAGGAAGGCGAGCGACTTCGATGTCGACCAATGATCGGCGCCGGAACGGTTCACGCCTCGCCTCTACGGCGTTTCCGCCAGGCCGTACAGGCTACAGTTCGCCGCGCGCCGCCTGGCGGGGGCTGAACTTGGGCGCAGGAGCCAGGCGCATGACCTCGCCCTGATAGCGCTCGTCGTCGCCGGCGGCGGCGAAGGGAAGGGCGTCGGCGCAGGCCTGGAGCAGGGCGTCCAGCCAGGGCTGTTCGGCCTTGTGGAAGTCGCCCAGGACATGGGGCATGACCATCTCCTTCTCGCCGGGATGGCCGATCCCCATGCGCGCGCGACGGAAGTCGGGCCCCAGATGGCTGATCAGCGAGCGGACGCCGTTCTGGCCTGCGGCGCCGCCGCCGGTCTTCATGCGGAACCGGCCGGGGGCCAGGTCGATCTCGTCGTGGAAGACGATGATCTCGGACGGCTTGATCTTGTAGAAGCGTGCGGCCTCGCCCACGGCCCGCCCGCTCTCGTTCATATAGGTCTGGGGCTTCATCAGCAGGACCTTGACCGGTCCGTCCGCCGTATCGACCAGGCCCTCGCTGACGATCGACTGAAACTTGGCCCGCTCGGGCCCGAAGCGCCAGCGCCGCGCGATCTCATCGGCGGCCATGAAGCCGATGTTGTGGCGGTTCTTCTCGTATTTGGCGCCCGGATTGCCGAGCCCGGCGATGATGATCATGGCGTCCTCATGCCGCGTGCGTCGCCCAAAGAAAAGCCCCGCCGCGGCGAACCGGGCGGGGCCTGATCTTGTCGATGCGACGAAGGCTTAACCTTCGGTCTTCTCGGTCGGAGCGGCTTCGGCCTCGGCGGCTTCATCGGCGGCGGCCGACATGGCGGCGGACGAGACCTTGATGGTGGCGATCACGAAATCGCGGTCGGTGATGGTCGGCTCGACGCCCTTGGGCAGTTCGATGTCCGAGAAGCGGATGGTGTCGCCCATCTGCGACTTGATGAGATCGACGACCAGTTCTTCCGGAATGCTGTCGGCCTTGACCATGATTTCGACCGCGTGGCGGACGACTTCCAGCGAGCCGCCCTGACGGACGAACGGCGCGTCATCGGCGTTCTTGAAGTAAACCGGAACCTCGATCTTGATCGGGGCGTGTTGATCGACGCGCATCAGGTCGAAGTGCATCGGGCGGTCCGACACCGGGTCGAACTGGATGTCCTTGGCGATGACCGGCTGGGTCTCTTCGCCGTACTTCAGCGTGACCAGGTGGCCCAGCAGCTTGCCGGTGTAGAGCGACTTGCGGAAGTCCTTCTCGTTCACCGCCACGGCGACGGGGGCCTTGTCGCCGCCGTACAGGACGCCCGGCACGAAACCGGCGCGACGGGCAGCGCGTGCGCTGCCGGTGCCGACGCCATCGCGGACGTCCACGTTCAGAATGATCTCGGCCATCTGGCTCGCCTCAACAACAACGGAAACACCGCGCCAACCCTGGGCCCGCGCGGCGGGGGTCATGAACCCTCGAATTCAAGAGCGCGGGCTATTACACGCATCATGATGGATGTGCAACCGCCCTGACGGTAAATGGAACGGCAGGACGGTCTTGGCGGCGCTTTCGATCAGGCCGCCTTTGCGGCGTCTTTGAGCAGAGCGTCCGGATCGGCGACGATTGCAAGCAGTTCTGTCGTGTTGAAGGGCTTGGCCAGATGGTGATCGGCCCCGGCGGCCCGTCCGGCGGCGACGTGTTCGGGCATGGCGTTGGCCGTCAGCATGACGATGGGGGTCCGGCGGCCGCCTGCAGTCGCTTCGTGCAGGCGAATCTCCTGAGTCGCCGTCAGCCCGTCCATGATCGGCATCTGCATGTCCATCAGCACCAGATCGAAGTCGCCGGCGCGGAACGCCTCCAGCGCCTCCGCCCCGTTCTCCGCCATGGAGATCACCGAGGAGATCTGGCTCAGTATCAGTTCCAGGACGCGACGGTTTGTCGGGTGGTCGTCGGCCACCAGCACCCGGACGGGACGCCGATCGCCATCTATGGCGGGCGAAGCCTTCGCCTCCAACTGGACCGGCGCTTCGCAGGTGATCAGGGGGAGGGTCAGGATGAAGGCGGATCCGCCACCCGGTTCGCTTTCGCAATCCAGGTCGCCCCCCATCATTTCGGCCAGCTGACGGCAGATCGACAGGCCCAGTCCGGAGCCGCCGAATTGGCGGGTGATGCCGCCGTCGGCCTGTTCGAAACGGCTGAAGAGGCGCTCGCGGGTGGCGGCGTCGAAGCCAATTCCCGTGTCCTCGACCATGAAGCGCAGGGTGGGCGCGCCCTCCTTCTCCGGGCCGCGCTGGACGGTCAGGCCGACGAAGCCCTGGCTGGTGAACTTGACCGAGTTCGAGATCAGATTGGTCAGGATCTGCTTCAGCCGCACCACGTCGCCGCGGATCCAGAGACCCGCGTCCACGTCGATATCAATGTGGAAGCCCAGGTGTTTCTCACGCGCGTTTTCGGCATAGAGTTGCGCGGCTTCGCGCACAGCTCTTTCCAGTTCGAAGGCGTCGTTGGTCAGTTCAAGCTTGCCCGATTCGACCCGCGCCAGATCCAGGATGTCGCTGAGCAAGGTCTGAAGCGTGCGTCCCGAGGCCTGCATCAGGTCCAGCATCTCATGCTGCTCCGCCGTGAGGTCGGTCTTGGACAGGGCCTGCGACAGACCGATCACGCCATTCAAAGGCGTGCGGATCTCGTGGCTCATGTTCGCAAGGAACTGGCTCTTGGCGACATTGGCCGCCTCGGCCGCGTCTCTCGCCTCTCTCAGGGCTTGGGCGTCGCGCTTCAGGGCCGTGATGTCGTTGCAGACTGTGACCGTACCGCCCTCGGCGGTGCGTCGATCCTGAATTTGCAGCCATCGGTCGCCGGCCACCCGCTGCTCGATCGTCGATTCGCCCTGGCGGCGCACACGGATGCGTTCGGTGATCCATTCGTCCTCGCGGCCAATGGCTTCGTCATATCGGCCTTCATTGATGCCGATCTGAAGGACTTCACGAAAAGTAATTCCGACTTTGAGGAAGGGCGCAAGTTCCGGATTCACCTCAGCGTAGCGCGCATTCCACAGCAGCAGGCGGTCATCGGCGTCGTAGAAGCCCAGTCCGTCCGACATGGCCTCGACCGCTTCGCGGATATGACCGAGCGCGTTGGCCCGCGCCATATAGGCCATGAAAACCAGGGCGCTGCCGATACTGAGGATGGAGAGGGCGATGAGGAACACCAGGGTTCGCATGGCGTCGGGCGAAAGGCCGGACTGCGAACTCAAGGTTGGGTCCGGCGTCACGGTTATGGCGGCCATGCCGACGAAATGCAGGAACAGGATGCACACAGAGGCTCCGAGGACCGTCGTCGCCAATCGTGTCAGTCCTCCACGCTTGTAGAAGAAGGCGGTGGTTCCACCGATCACCATGCCGCCGATGATGGACACGATCACGAGTTCGGGCCGCCAACTGAGATGCACGGGCGCCTGAAGCGCCGCCATCCCCAGATAATGCATGGCGGCCAAGCCCGAGACGGCGACAAGGGCGCCCATGACGCGGCGCCAGCGGTCGTCGCCGCTCAAGATGGTGAAGATGGCCACGCCTATCGCGGCCAGGATCACCAGCGTGGAGGCCAGGGTCATCGCCACATCGTAGGTTAGGGCGCCCACGCCGACATAGCCCTGCATGGCGATGAAATGGGTGGTCCAGATCGTGATCGAGCCGATCAATCCCGCCGAGATTGCGAGGCGGCGGCGGCGTGCTCCATCGGTGATGCGGGCGCGCTCCATGAAGCGGGAGGCTGAACCCATGCCGACGAGGCAGACGATGACTGCCAGCAGGCTCACCCGCCAGTCGTGATCACGTACGATGCAATAAAGTATCCGGTCCACGGCGTCCCCTTCAGCGCCATGCTGGGCCAAACTCCTAAACAAACGGTGCGGCCACGCTTGGAAAAATCAATGTCGTCTGTCGGCGCGCCGTCACAGAATCCGTGCAAGGATTGGATTCCTTAGGCTGCTCACACGAGTCTGGCGCCGCATATGCCTTATGAATCCTCGCCTTCGCCGGTGGCGCCGATCTCGACCTCCCGTTTCTGGACGGTGGGCATCAGCATCGCAATCGCCCTGGTTGTGATGGTGGGGCTCGCCTTCATCCATCCCGAGATCGCGAATTGGCTGATCGGTGGAGCGGTGGTCGTCGCGGCTTCGGCCTGGATTCTGAACGTGCAGCCGCCTTCGGTCGCGACCTTGCCTGAAACATCGGGCGCCCCGATCGAACGGTCGGCGGATCCAAAGACTGCGGAGCTGCTGGACCGTGTGTTCGAAGCCCTGGACGACCCTGTGCTGATCATCAGCGGGGGCGAGCCCGACGACATCGCGGGCCGCCGGGTCGTCATGGCCAACAAGGCGGCGCGAGACCTGCTCCGCATCCAGAGTCAGGGCGCCTTGCTGGTTCAGGTGATCCGGGAGCCCGGCGTGCTGGAAGCCGTGGACGAGGCCCTGTTCGGCGGCGTCTCTCGAACCACGGACTACGCCACCGGAGGGCAGCGCGACCGGCGCTGGCGCGCCTGGACACGCCCCTTAGGCGACGGAGAAGGAAAAGGGCAGGGCTCTCTCGCCCTGGTCATTCTTCGTGACGAAACCGACGCGCGGCGCACCGAGATGATGCGCGTCGATTTTCTGGCCAACGCCAGCCATGAACTGCGCACGCCGCTGGCGTCCCTGAGCGGCTTCATCGAGACGCTCAAGGGACATGCGCGCGACGATGTCGCGGCCCGCGATCGCTTCCTGGACATCATGTCGGCCCAGGCGGATCGGATGGGGCGGCTGGTCGCGGACCTGTTGTCGCTCAGCCGGATCGAGCTGAATGAGCATATTCCGCCGTCCGGGCGAGTCGATCTGGATCGCGCGGCGTCCGACGTCGTCGACGCCGTCAGCGTGTTGACGCAAGAGAAGCAGATCAATGTCGTGGTCGACCAGGGCGAGGCGAGGGCCTCGATCAGCGGCGACAGGGACGAGATATTGCAGGTGGTGCAGAACCTGCTCGACAACGCCGTCAAATATTCGGCCAAGGGCGGAACGGTGGAAATTTCGGTGCGGTCCGATCTGTCGTTCGACGAGGCCTGGGCTTCGCGGATGCCCGGTGCGACGCGACTGCCCCTGGTGACGCCCGATCGGGCGGTCGGCGTCCTCTATGCGGCTGTCACGGTTCGCGATCACGGACCGGGCATGGCCCGGGAACATTTGCCGCGGCTGACGGAACGCTTCTATCGGGTCGAGGGCCAGAAGAGCGGCGAACGTCAGGGGACGGGACTGGGCCTGGCCATCGTCAAGCATATCATAAACCGCCACCAGGGCGGGCTGGTGGTGGAGAGCGCGCCCGGGCTCGGGGCCGCGTTCACGGCCTGGTTCCCCATGGTGGTCGAGCGTCGTGACGTCCGGACGGCCGCCTGATGGCGCTGGAGGCCGCCGCTGTTACCGAACTGTCATCAACGTGTCTTATTCCGCTGACCATTCGCAGGCAGTAGTCGCGCCGCGTCGAAGCCGGATTCCCGGTCGCCATTCGATTCGCGCCTGCCCGCTTCGGACCCGGAATGATCTGGATTTATTTGCTGATCCTCACCGCGCTCAGCGCCGCCGCCTTTTTTGGCGGACGCGAGCTGGCGCGTCGTCGCGCCGTTGGCGCGCATCCCCACTCGCGTCCGGGGCAGCACGGCGCCTACGCGCTGATCTGGGTCGCTGCGCCCGCTCTGCTGGTTCTTATCCTTCTCAGCGTTTTCGCTGCGCCGCTGGAGCGTCAGTTAACCGCCGCCGGCACGCCCGACGTGGTGGCCGAGCTTGAGCACTTCCGCCGCGACGCCTTCTTCGCCGACGCCCACCGGGTCGGTCGGGGCGAGCCGGCTCTTCAGATCTGGGAACGGCCTCTGGCCGAACAGCTACCGGTCGAAGCTCGCCGCATGGTGCGTATCGAACGCACCCTGCAATGGGGCGGCGGGGTCGCCGCTATCCTGGCCGCTATTCTCGGCGGCCTGTTCGCCCTGACCCAGATCAAGCCCCAGACCCGCGCGCGCAACCGGGTCGAAGGCTGGATTTACGGCGCCCTGTTCATCTGTTCCGCCATCGCCGTGCTGACGACCCTGGGCATCATCGCCTCGCTGGCCTTCGACTCCTTCCGCTTCTTCCAGAAGGTGCCGATCTTCGACTTCCTGTTCGGCACCCAATGGAGCCCGCAGATCGCCATCCGGGCCGACCAGGTGGGATCCACCGGCGCCTTCGGGGCCGTGCCCCTGTTCGTCGGCACCATGTTGATCATGTCGATCGCCATGTGTGTGGCGGCGCCGATCGGTCTGCTGTCCGCCATCTATCTTTCGGAATACGCCAGCCGAACCACCCGGGCCGTCATCAAGCCGCTGCTCGAGATTCTCGCCGGCGTGCCGACCGTGGTCTATGGCTTCTTCGCCGCCCTGACGGTGGGACCCATCCTGCGGGTCTTCTTCAATGAGATCGGCCTGTTCCTGATGGGCGGACCGCTGGACGGACTGGGCCAGTATCTCGCTCTGGTTCAGAACCAGATGGCCCTGACGGCCGGCGCGGTGATGGGCATCATGCTGATCCCCTTCGTCTCGTCCCTGTCCGACGACATTCTGAACGCGGTGCCGCAGTCCCTGCGCGACGGCTCGTTCGCCATGGGGGCGACCAAGTCCGAGACGGTCAAGCGGGTTCTGTTGCCCGCCGCCCTGCCGGGCATCGCCGGCGCCCTGTTGCTGGCCGTGTCGCGCGCCATCGGCGAGACCATGATCGTCACCATGGCCGCCGGCCTCGCCGCCAACCTGACCTTCAATCCGCTGGATACGGTGACCACCGTCACGGTGCAGATCGTGACCCTGCTGACGGGCGACCAGGAGTTCAACAGCGCCAAGACCCTGTCGGCCTTCGGCCTGGGCCTGACCCTGTTCATGGTCACTCTGGTGCTGAACATCATCGCTCACCGGATCGTCCAGACCTATCGGGAACAATATGACTGACGCGACCCCCGATCAGATCGACAGCGCGGCCGCAAAAGGGCGGCTGGATCGTCTGCGCGCCGGCCTCAAGCGCCGTCACGCGAAAGAGACTCGGTTCAAGTGGTACGGCCGTCTGGCCATCGCGGCCGCCATGATCTTCCTGGCGATCCTGATGGTGCGTATCGTCGCCCAGGGCCACACCGCCTTCTACACCCACACCGTGACCGTGCCGGTCTATATGGACCCTGCGCGTGTGGACCGGGCCTATCCGCAAGGCTCGAACTTCGAACAGATGGCGGCCGAACAGCAGCTGAAGCGCTGGGGCATTCAGGACGATGCGGCGGGCGACGCCTCTCGCCAGATGAAGGCCCTGTTTTCGTCCGAGCTGAAGTTCGTCGCCGCCGACCTGGTCGCCAAGCGGTCGGACGTCATTGGCGAGACCGTGCCCTTGGCCGTGCCTCTGTCGGACGAGGCGGACCTGTATCTGAAGGGCGAAATCTCGAAGGAGACGCCGGAAGACCAGCGCCGTCTGACCGACCAGCAGCTCGCCTGGCTGGACCGGATGCAGGCCGAAGGCGTCGTCGGTTCGCACTTCAACACCGCCCTGTTCACCAACGGCGACTCGACCCAGCCGGAACTGGCGGGCGTGCTGGGCGCCGTGGTCGGTTCCGCGCTGATGCTGATGGTCACGGCCCTGATCGCCATTCCGTTGGGCGTCGGCGCCGCCGTCTGGCTGGAAGAGTTCGCGCCGAAGAACAAGCTGACCGACATCATCGAGGTCAATATCAACAACCTCGCCGCCGTGCCGTCGATCGTCTACGGCCTGCTGGGTCTGGCCCTGTTCATCAACTGGATGCATCTGCCGCGCGCCAGTCCGATCGTCGGTGGTCTGGTCCTGGCCCTGATGGCCCTGCCGACCCTGGTGATCGCCACCCGCTCGGCGCTGAAGGCCGTCCCGCCGTCCATTCGCGAGGCCGCCCTGGCCATGGGCGCCTCCAAGACCCAGACGGTGTTCAGCCACGTCCTGCCTCTGGCCATGCCCGGCGTGATGACCGGCGCCATCATCTCCATGGCGCACGCTTTGGGCGAGACCGCGCCGCTGCTCCTGATCGGCATGGTCAGCTTCGTTCCCGGCGTGCCGCATGCGATCGACCAGCCGGTCGGCGCCCTGCCTTCGCTGATCTACATCTGGGAGAACGCCTCCGAGCGGGCGTTCCACGAACGCACCGCTGCTGCGATCATCGTTCTTCTGGTCTTCATGATCATCATGAACACGGCGGCCATCATCCTGAGGCGGCGCTTCGAGCGTCGGTGGTAAGAGAATGAAATTCCGTATCTTCCGTTCTGCTGAAGACCAGACCGGCGCCGGCGCCGCCGATCCGACCGAATCCGTTCGCATGGGCGGTCAGGTCTTGCCCGAAGCCACGCCCTCCAAAGCCGCCTCCGCCGTGGAAGCCCGGCTTGAAGACGCCACGCCTGTGAGCGGCCCGACCGTGGTCGCTACTCCGCCAACCGGACCGATCAAGATCGCGGCGCGTGACGTCTCCGTCTTCTATGACGGCAAGCAGGCGCTTTACGACGTCTCGCTGGATATTCCGGACAAGACGGTCACGGCCCTGATCGGCCCTTCGGGCTGCGGCAAGTCGACCTTCCTGCGGACCATGAACCGCATGAACGACACGATTGCGGGCTGCAAGGTCACCGGCCGCATCGCGATGGACGACGAGGACATCAACGATCGGTCCATCGACCCGGTCCTGTTGCGCGCCCGTGTCGGCATGGTGTTCCAGCGCCCGAACCCCTTCCCGAAATCCATCTACGAAAACGTCGCCTACGGCCCCAAGATCCATGGGCTGGTCAGCGCCAAGTCCGAGATGGACGGCGTGGTCGAAAGCGCCCTGAAGCGCGCCGGCCTGTGGGAAGAAGTCGCCGACCGCCTGCAGTCGTCGGCCATGGGGCTGTCGGGTGGTCAGCAGCAGCGTCTGGTCATCGCCCGCGCCATCGCGGTGAACCCCGAAGTCATCCTGATGGACGAGCCCTGCTCGGCCCTGGACCCCATCGCCACCGCGCGGATCGAGGAACTGATCGACGAACTGCGTGAGCGGTTCTGCATCGTCATCGTCACCCACTCGATGGCCCAGGCTGCACGGGTTTCGCAGCGCACCGCCTTCTTCCACATGGGTCGTCTGGTCGAGACCGGCGACACGGAAGACATCTTCCAGAACCCGCGTGAGCGGCGCACCCTGGACTACATCACGGGACGCTTCGGCTGATGAACCAGCACACGGTCAAGGCTTACGGCGACGAGCTGAACCAGATCACGGCCGAGGTCGCCCGCATGGGCGGCCTGGCCGAAGCCCAGGTCTCGGACGCCATCGATTCCGTCGCCCGGCGGGACGTGGCCTTGGCGCGCGCCGTCGTGGATCGCGACCTGAAGCTCGACGCCCTGCAACGGGATATCGAGCGGAAGGCCATCCGTCTGATCGCCCTGCGCCAGCCGGTCGCCAGCGACCTGCGTCGGACCCTGGGCGCCATGAAGATGGCGTCAGACCTGGAACGCACAGGCGACCTAGCCAAGAACATCGCCAAGCGGGCGCTGATCCTGGCGGAAGCCGAGCCGATGCAGCCCCTGACGCGTTCGATCGAGCGGATGGGCCGCCTGGTTTCGACCCGTCTGCGCGACGTTCTGGACGCCTACACCGCTTCCGAGCTCGATCGCGCCGTGGCCGTCTGGCAGACGGACGACGAGGTGGACGAGCATTACAACGCCCTGTTCCGCGAACTGCTGACCTACATGATGGGCGACCCGCGCACGATCGGGGCCTGCACCCATCTGTTGTTCATGGCCAAGAATCTGGAACGGATCGGCGACCACGCGACCAATATCGCCGAGACCGTTCACTACGAGATCACCGGCGACGACATGGTGGGCGAGCGACCGCGCGCCCTGCCGGGAGCGGAAGACGAGACCTCGACCCCCAACCTGACGACCAACTCGCACTAAGCCGAGACCGGAGACCCGAAGTGCAGCCCTATATCCTTGTGATGGAAGACGAGGACGCGCTGGCGACCCTGCTTCAGTACAATCTCGAGAAGGAAGGTTACGACGTCGCCGTCGCTTCCGACGGTGAAGAGGGCATGCTGCAGATCGATGAGCGTCAGCCCGATCTGGTCCTGCTGGACTGGATGCTGCCCAAGCTGTCCGGCATCGAGGTCTGCCGCCGTATTCGGGGCAAGGCCGAGACGCGCAACCTGCCGGTCATCATGTTGACGGCGCGGGGCGAGGAAAGCGATCGGGTTCGCGGCCTGGACACCGGAGCCGACGACTACCTGACCAAACCCTTCTCGATGGTCGAACTGATCGCCCGCATCCGCGCCGTGCTGCGCCGCATCCGGCCGGGCCTGGCCGACGATCGTCTGAACCACGGCGACATCATCATCGACCGCGTCTCGCACCGGGTGAAGCGCTCGGGCCAGGAAGTGCATCTGGGCCCGACCGAGTTCCGACTGCTGGATCATTTCATGCAGCATCCGGGCCGGGTGTTCAGCCGTGAGCAACTGCTGGACGCCGTCTGGGGCTCCGACGTCTATGTCGAGGCCCGCACGGTGGACGTCCACGTCGGCCGGCTGCGCAAGGCCCTGTCCATCGGCGACGACAGCGCCAACCCGATCCGCACCGTGCGCTCGGCGGGCTATTCGCTGGATCTGGAAGGCTAGATAAAAATGGGGCGGCCGGATCGGCCGCCCCTTTTCCATTCAGATCTGTTCGGCGACGACCTCGTCCGGCTCCAGGGCGTAGACGGTGGCGCAGTATTCGCAGGTGACGCGGATCTTGCCGTCGTCCTCGACCATGTCGGCGCGTTCGGCGGGGTCGAAAGAGGCCAGAACCGAGGCGATACGGTCCCTTGAGCAACGACAGACGGCCGTCAGCGCCCGTGCGCCCTCCAGCCGCACGCCGTCTTCGTGGAACAGGCGGAACAGCAGGGTCTCAGGCGAGATGGTCGGGTCGATCAGTTCGTCGTCGCCCAGGGTGCCGAACAGGGCGCGGGTGCGGTCCCAGACCTCTTCGGTCGAGCCGCGCGCCTCGTCGCCGGCGATGATCTGGATCATCGCCCCGCCGGCGCGCCACTGCGAACCCGCCTCGGTCAGGACCTCGCCGACGGCCAGGCGCACCTTGGTCGGAACCTGTTCGGACTGCTGGAAATAGTGTTCGGCGCACAGCGACAGGCTTTCGCCCTCTATGGGCGTGATCCCCTGGGTGCGTTCGAAGTCGGGGCCGCGATCAAGGGTCATGACGAAGACCCCCTGGCCCAGCAGGGTCTGGGCGCCGGGACGAGCGAAGCCCTGGGACGCCTCGGCCACCTCGGCTTCGTCATAGCGGCAATAGCCGCGCAGCGTGCCGTCGGTGCCATAGTCGGCGACGACATAGCGGACCGGTCCGTCGCCCTGGGCCTGGACCATCAGCCGGCCGTCGAACTTCAGGCTGGACCCGATCAGGGCCGCCAGGGCGCAGGCCTCGCCCAGCAGGGCGGCGACCGGCTCGGGATAGGCGTGGGCGGCCAGGATCTTGTCGATGGTCGCGCCCAGCCGGACCAGGCGGCCGCGCACAGGCCAGCCCTCGATCTGGAAGGCGGCGGCCAGATCGTCGGAAACGGCGGATTGAGGCGCGTGATCGGTCACGGCAAGGTCCTTGAACGGCGTCATTTCGGGATCGCGGCTATTTAGGCGCCCTGAGCCGCCTTGATAAGGGGGACGATGATCGGGGACGAATTTGCGCGCCGGCGCGGCGGCCCGCAAACTCGCGCGCAGGCCTCGAAAAACCTGTAGAATCCGCCTCGACAAATCCGGAAAAACCTCGAGAAATTGTCGAGCTCTGGAAGCAAGGAACGGTCGATGAGCGCGAAACCTGTGCTGAAGCCCCTGGGCGAGCAGTCCATCGTCGTCACCGGCGCGACCTCGGGCGTGGGGCTGGCGACGGTGCGGCGGGCGGCGCGGGCCGGCGCCCGGGTGTTTCTGATCGCGCGGGGCGAACGGGACTTGCGGACCCTGTGCGAGGAGTTGCAGGCCCAAGGCGCGCGCGTGGCCTGGGCCGTTGCCGACGTGGCCGATCCCGAGGCGTTGAAGGCGGCGGTCGAGAAATGCGTGCGGCTGTTCGGCGGCTTCGACACCTGGGTCAACAACGCCGGGGTCGGGATGTTCGGGTCGATCCGCGAGACGAGGCTGGAGGATCAGCGCCGCCTGTTCGAGACCAACTATTGGGGCGTGGTCAATGGGTCTCTGGCGGCGGCGGAGCATCTGCGGACGCGGCCGGGCGGCGGGGCGATCATCAATGTCGGCTCGATCCTGTCGGACCTGCCGCTGCCGGTGCAGGGCGTCTATGCGGCGTCCAAACATGCGGTGAAGGGGTTCACCAACGCCCTGCGGATCGAACTTTTGCGCGAGCAGGCGCCTGTAACGGTCAGCCTGGTCAAGCCCGGCGCGATCGATACCCCCTACAGCCGTCACGCCCGCAACCTGACCGGCCAGGCGGTGCATAATCCCCAGCCGGTCTATGCGACCCATGTGGTCGCCGACACCATCCTGTATTGCGCCACCCATCCGATCCGCGAGATCACGGTCGGCGGGGGAGGGCGCGTCATCGCGTCTTTCTACTCAGCTTTGCCGGGGATTGCGGAACCTCTTCTGGCGCGGTTCGCTCCATCTTTGATGCGGGACCGCCGTTCCGCCTATCGGCCGTATGACGACGGGCTCTATGACCCGACCGAGGACGGCCTCGATGAAGAGGTTCACTATCCCATGGTCCGTAATTTCAGCGCCCTGGCCGAAGTCCGCAAACATCCGGGCGTCACCGCCGGCAGCCTCGTCGCCCTTGCGGCAGGCGCCGCCGTGGTCCTGTATCTGACCCAGCGCAGCGGACCGACTCGCTATCAGCGTATCAAGACCCGTATTGATCCGCGCGGATGGGTGGACACGGAAGACCTGCGCGACCGTTTCCACGACGCCGTCGACGCCTTCCGTCATCGGGCCGAAGACGCGGGCGAGCGGGCCGGAGACTTCTCCCGCGAGGCGCGCCATCGCGCGGCTGACGCGGCCCATGATGCGCGGGGGCGGGCGGACGAATGGTTCCGCTCCACCCGCAAAGGTTCAAAGAAGGCGCTGAAGAAGCACGGCAAGACGGCGCGCCGTTATGCCGACGACGCCGGCGCCTATGCCCGCGATCACGCCCGCGAGGGCGGGGCCCTGCTGGCGGTGGCCACCATCGCCGCCGCTGTGGGCGCGGCCGTGCTGGAAAGCCGTCGCCCCGACAGCCACGTGCGCCGTATCGCGCGCTTCTGATATTTCTTGCCGTCCGCCGCGACGAATTTCGCGGCGGACGGCAAGGTTTAAGCGAAACTGAGCCTGTTCATCAGCAAGGCTCGGCTTTGCTGCGAGGGCGAAGGCGGCTAAGACCCCGCCCATGAGCGCGCGCCCCACACTGATCTTCGACTTCGATTCGACCCTGGTTGGGTTCGAGACCCTGGAAGCCCTGGCCGATATCGCCCTGGCGGGATCGCCCGAGGCCGATCAGGTCCGGGCTCAGATCGCAGATCTGACAGACAGGGCCATGTCCGGTGAAATCGCATTCGGCGAGGCGCTGCGCCGCCGTCTGGCCCTGCTGCCCCTGACCCGCGCCCATATAGCGACCCTGGCCGAGACGGCGCCGGATCACCTGACCGCCTCGGTGCGGCGCAACCTGAACTTCTTCCAGCAGCACAAGGGCAAGGTGGTCATCCTGTCCGGCGGCTTCCGCGAGGTGATCGCGCCGGTGGCCGAGATGCTGGGCGTCTCGCCTGACCGGGTGCTGTGTAACGACCTGGTCTATGACACCGACGACCGGGTGACGGGTGTCGATGACGCCAATCCCCTGTCCCAGGCTGACGGCAAGCCGGCCGTCATCCACGCCCTGAAGCTGTCGGGTCGGGTCGTCATGGTCGGCGACGGCTGGAACGACGCCGAGGTCAAGCTGGCCGGGGCCGCCGACGTCTTCTACGCCTTCACCGAGGTCGCGCGCCGTCCGTCGGTGGTCGAGGTCGCCGACGCCGAGGCCGCATCGCTGGACGAGGTGCTGCACGCCGAAGGCCTGGTCGGCCGCTGGTCCTTCCCGCGCAGCCGGATGAAGATGCTGCTGCTCGAGAACATCCACCCCGCCGCCGTCGAACGGCTGGAGGAGGCCGGTTATTCGGTGGAAACGGTCAAGGGCGCCCTGGATGAGGACGACCTGATCGCCGCCATCAAGGGCGTGCACGTGCTGGGCATCCGCTCCAAGACCACGGTCAGCCGCCGGGTGCTGGAAGAGGCCGACCGGCTGATGGCGGTCGCCGCCTTCTGCATCGGCACCAACCAGATCGACCTGGACGCCGCCTCGGACCATGGGGTCGCGGTGTTCAACGCCCCCTATTCCAACACCCGTTCGGTGGTGGAACTGGCCATCGGCCTGATGATCGTTCTGATGCGCGACGTGGTGGACAAGTCGGCCGCCATGCACGTGGGCCAGTGGAACAAGTCGGCGACGGGGTCGAAGGAACTGCGCGGCAAGACCCTGGGCATCGTCGGCTATGGCGCCATCGGCAGCCAGTTGTCGGTCCTGGCCGAGAATCTGGGGATGCGGGTGCTGTTCTATGATTTGTCGGAGCGGTTGGCCCTGGGCAACGCCCGGCGCATGCGCTCGCTGGACGCCCTGCTGGCCGAGAGCGACGTCGTGACCCTGCACGTCGATGGGCGTCGCGAGAATTCCAACATCTTCGGCGCGGCCCAGTTCGCCCGGATGAAGGAGGGGGCGCTGTTCCTGAACCTGTCGCGGGGCCATGTGGTCGACGTCGGCGCCCTGGCCCAGGCCATGGGGTCGGGCCGGGTCGCGGGCGCCGCGGTGGACGTCTTCCCCGAGGAGCCGCGCACCAATTCGGACCCGTTCGAAAGCCCGCTGCAGGGGATGAAGAACATGATCCTGACCCCGCACATCGGCGGCTCGACCGAGGAGGCCCAGGAAGCCATCGCCGAGTTCGCGGCCGAGCGTCTGCTGGGCTATCTGAACCGGGGCGACACGACCTTCAGCGTCAATCTGCCGAACGTGCAACTGGCCGAGGTCTCGGGCGCGCACCGCATCCTGCACATCCACAAGAACCAGCCGGGCGTGTTGGCCGAGCTGAACCGGGCCTTGGCGGCGGCGGGGCTGAACATCCTGGGTCAGCATCTGAAGACCGATGAGCGCACCGGCTATGTCATCACCGACGTGGACCGGGACTATGATCCCGAGGCCCTGCGGACGTTGAAGACCGTGCCGGGGACGCTGAAGTTCCGCACCCTGCACTGACGGAACGACCCGTTATCTTCCGAAGGCTGACGTAACGGCATCTTGCGCTCGCCGCAGAGTGGCGCATCCTCCCGAGTAACGGCCGCGATACACGACGGCTGTGGGAGGAAATAAATGTCACGCTATCTCACCGGCGGCGCCGTCGCCGCTCTGGTCGTCGCCGCCTGCGCCTTTGCGGGCTCGGCCTCGGCCCAGACCTACAATCGCCTGGTCGTGTTCGGCGACAGCCTGAGCGACAACGGCAACCTGTATCTGGCGTCCGGCGGCACGCAGCCGCCCAGCCCGCCCTATTACCAGGGACGATTCTCCACCGGTCCGGTCTTCACCGAACTGCTGGGCTTCAACGCGGTCAATTTCACCGGCTCCGTCAGCGGCAGCATCAACTACGCCTTCGGCGGCGCCCGCACCGACGCCTCGGCCGGCCCGCCGCCCGGGATGCTGACCCAGCTGGCCGCCTACACCAGCCGGGGCGGGACCTTCGGGTCCAATGACCTGGTCAGCGTCCTGGGCGGCGCCAACGACATCTTCCAGGGACTGCCCGCCGCCGGCGCCTCGGCAAGCCCGGTCGGCGCCATCACTCCGGTCGCGACGTCGGCCGCCGCCAACATCAACAGCCTGGTCAACAGCGTCGCCGGCGCGGGGGCGGGGACCATACTGGTCACCAACCTGCCCAAGCTCAGCCTGACGCCGCAGTTCCGTGGCACGACGGCCGCGCCCCTCGCTGACTATGCGGTGACGACCTTCAATTCGAGCCTGCTGACGGGGTTGAACACCACGGCCGCGGGGCGGCCCGGCAGCAACATCATCCTGATGGACCTGTTCAAGATCGGCGACACCCTGGCCGCCGATCCGGGTCAGTTCGGCATCACCAACGTGACCCAGGCCTGTTTCAACGGGGTGACGGTCTGTTCGAACCCGAACAGCTATTTCTACTTCGACGGGGTCCATCCCACCGCAGCCGGGCACCAGATCATCGCCCGTCTGGCGACCGACTACCTCTACTATGGCGACATCGGGTCCCAGGCGGCTCTGCAGGGCGAGACCACCTTCCGGCACCGCGAAGACGCCCTGGATGCAGCCAGCGAGGCCCTGTCGGGTCGTGAAGCCTGGGAGGCCGGCGTGGCGGTCACCGCCTCGGCCATGGTCGACAGCGTGGACACGGACGCGCGCCATTCGGTCACCGAGTCGTCCAGCGACGGCTGGGGCGGTCGGATCGCGCTTGAGGCGGGACCGTCGGCGAACTGGCGGTTCGGCATGGCCGGCACGGCGCGCAAGACCGATGTCGAGAGCCAGGCCCTGACCTTCAACGTCGAGAGTTTCGGCCTGGATCTGTATGGCGGCTGGCGCTCAGGCGACCTGTTCGTCAATGCGGCGGTCGGGGTGGCGCGCGACAATATCGACGACATCGAGCGCACCACCAGCCTGGCGCCCATCGTCCACACGGCCGAGACCCGCGCCTTCAGCACGGGCGCTCGGCTGCAGGGCGGGATGTGGTTCGACATGGGGGGAGTGGCCCTGTCGCCGCGTGCGGCCGTGACCTGGGCGACCAGCGACGTCGACGGCTATTGGGAGCAGGGCGTCGCCGCCCAGTACGAATATGAGGATCGCGAGATGAAGGCGATCAGCGGCGAGGTGGCGCTGCGGGCCGAGGCGGAGATGGGCGGGTTCGGCCTGTTCGCCGAGGGCGGCTATCGCGACGCCCTGGACGACAGTTCCGACCCGGTGCGCGTCGGCCTCTACAACAACCCGGCGCAGGTGCTGGAGCGGGAGGTCGAGGATCCGTTCGGCGGCCAGTTCCTGGCCTCGGCCGGGGTCGAAGGGTCGCTGGGGCCGGTCAAGGTGACGATCGCCTATCGCGGCCGGTACGGCGAACACGCCGACAGCCATATGGGCGGCGTTCAGTTGCGGCTGCCGCTATAAGAGGGAAGGCGGGGAAGGGGCCTCAGCGCCCCTTCTTGCGCACCCACATGGCGGCGTCCGCCTCGGTCAGCCAGATTTCGGGGTCGGTGTGGCCGTCCCAGGCGCGCACGCCGAACGAGCCGCCCAGCGGCGTCTGCTGGCCGTTCCAGACGAAGCCCTCGGTCTTCAGCGCCTCGGCCAGCTGGCGCGCCTTGGCCCGGCCTTCATCGACGCCGGCGTTCAGCATCAGCAAGGCGAATTCGTCGCCGCCCAGGCGGCCTACGGCGTCCGATTCGCGCAGATGGCCCAGCAGCATCCGCGCCACCGCCACCAGGGCGGCGTCGCCCGCGGCGTGGCCCAGCCGGTCGTTGACCCCCTTGAACCCGTCCATATCCAGATAAAGCAGCACCGCCGGCACGCCGTGGCGCTGGCAATAGGCCATGGTCCGCTGCAGGGCGGCGACGAAGCCGCGGCGGTTCAGGGCCGGGGTCAGGACGTCGTGGTCCGCCGCCGCCTCGGCCGCAGCGGCGCGCTGTTTCCAGGCGTCCAGCTCGGCGCGCAGGCGCGCGATCTCGGCGGTCAGGTCGTGTTCGGCCACGTCGGTCACGGCGCAGGCTGGCTCCGGCGGCGCGACTCAACCGGACGCGCGATAAGCGGATGTTAGAGGCTGAACGGCCGAGATTGAAGGCGGGGCCGTAGCGAAACCCGCCGTAAACACGGCCTGTATCGGTTGCGGGCGTCCGCCGCGTGCTGTAACGGGCGGCCTTTCCGCGAGGGGCCTTGAAGATATGGCGACTTCCGCAACGCCGGTGGCGATCATCATGGGCAGTCGGTCCGACTGGCCGACGATGAAGCTGGCCGCCGACAAACTGGATCAGTTGGGCGTCGCCTGGACGGCCAAGGTCGTCAGCGCGCACCGTACCCCCCAGCGGCTGGTCGAGTTTTCGACCGGCGCCAAGGCGGCGGGTTTCAAGGTCATCATCGCCGGGGCCGGGGGCGCCGCCCACCTGCCGGGCATGGCCGCCTCGATGACCGAACTGCCGGTGCTGGGCGTGCCCGTCCAGTCCAAGGCCCTGAAGGGCATGGATAGTCTGTTGTCCATCGTGCAGATGCCCGCCGGGGTTCCGGTCGCCACCCTGGCGATCGGCGAGGCGGGCGCGGCCAACGCCGGCATACTGGCCGCCCAGATCCTGGCCTTGTCGGACGAAGCCCTGGCGGCGCGTCTGGCCGCCTTCCGCGCCGCCCTGACGGATTCCGTC
Source organism: Brevundimonas sp. GW821-FHT10E09 (assembly GCF_058809375.1). Classification (NCBI taxonomy): domain Bacteria; kingdom Pseudomonadati; phylum Pseudomonadota; class Alphaproteobacteria; order Caulobacterales; family Caulobacteraceae; genus Brevundimonas; species Brevundimonas sp. GW821-FHT10E09. The sequence goes on from NZ_JBXASO010000007.1 coordinate 119,560, forward strand.
GCCGAAACCGTCGAGGACTGAGTGCCCACGCTTCCGCTTCCTCCCGGTTCGACCCTCGGCATTCTCGGCGGCGGCCAACTGGGCCGGATGCTGAGCCAGGCGGCTGCACGCCTGGGCTTCGACGTGGTCATCCTGGATCCGGAGCCCGACAGCCCGGCGGGCCGGGTCTCCACCGCCCAGATCGTCGCCGCCTATGACGACCCCGAGGCCCTGACGGCCCTGGGCCGGGCCGCCGACGTCGTGACCTTCGAGTTCGAGAACGTGCCCGCCGCCTCCATCGAACGGCTGGCCGAGGCCGGCGCCCTGGTCGCGCCCGGACCGACCGCCCTGCGCGTGTCGCAGGACCGGGTGGAGGAAAAGACCTTCCTGAACGCCGTCGGCGCACCGACGGTCGAGTTCGCCGTAGTCGATACGCTGGACGATCTGGTCCTCGGCCTGACGACCCTGGGTCTGCCCGCCCTGCTGAAGACTCGCCGCGAAGGCTATGACGGCAAGGGCCAGGTCTGGATCCGCACTCTGGAGGAGGCTCCCGCCGCGCTGGAAAGCCTGGGCGGCCGCCCGGCCATTCTGGAGGCCAGGGCGAGCTTCGTGCGCGAACTGTCGGTGATCGCCGCCCGCGACTGGGACGGCCATATGGCGGTTTATCCGCTGGGCGAGAACCGGCACGAGGGCGGGGTGCTGCGCACCACCCTCGCGCCGGCCACGGTGGACGAGAAGACCCAGGTCCGCGCCCGCGCCATCGCCGAAGCCATCCTGGACGGGCTGGACTATGTCGGGGTCCTGGGGGTCGAACTGTTCGATATTCCGGTTGCGGGCGGCGAGGACGTCCTGCTGGTCAACGAGATCGCGCCGCGCGTCCACAACACCGGCCACTGGACCCAGGACGGCTGCGTCTGCGACCAGTTCGAACAACATATCCGCGCGGTGGCCGGATGGCCTCTGGGGCCGACGTCGGCTCATGCCCGCGTCGAGATGAAGAACCTGCTGGGCGACGAGGTCGAGCAGTGGCGCGCCCTGGCCGGCAAGCCGGACGAACGCCTGCACCTGTACGGCAAGGCCGAGGCCCGTCCCGGCCGCAAGATGGCCCATGTGAACCGTGTGCTGGGCGCAGTCTGAAACAATGCGGGCGAAGCGCCGCAGCTAGGACGAAAGGTCCGGGCGGGGCGGCTTGCATTCCGGGCCTCGCGGGTCGATCTGGACATGGTGATGTCTTCCCCTGCCATAGTGATCATCGGCGCCGGCGTTTTGGGCCTGAGTACGGCCTTCGAGCTGACGCGACGCGGCCATAGGGTGACTGTGGTCGATCCCGGCGGACCCAACGCCTCGCGGGTGGCGGCGGGCATGGTGGCGCCGGCCATGGAGGCGGCGATCGACGATGTCTCGCCGGACCGGGCGGCGCTTCTGCGTGCGGGACGCGATCTGTGGCCCGCCTTCGCCCAGGCGTCCGGCGTGGCCTTCGCGCGGCGTCCGGCCGAATGGCGCGGCGGAGACGTGGACGGCATGGCGGCGCGGCTGAAGGCCCTGGGTTTCGAAGCCCGCCGCGACGGCGATCGGGTAGTCACGGACGAGGACGGTCAGATCCAGCCGGAACAGGCGATGGCTGCCCTGCACGCCTCGCTCGGCGACGGGATCATCCAGGGCCGCGTGGTCCGGCTGACCGCCCAGTCCGACGGCTGGACCATCGAACTGGACGATCGGACGCTGACGGCCTCGGCGGTCGTGCTGGCGACGGGAGCCGGCGACGCGATTCCGGGTTCGCCGGAGGCGACGCGGACCTTGGTCGAGAACGTCCAGCCGATCCGGGGGCAGATCGGGGTGGCCAAGGCGGATCTGGCGTCCCACGCCTTGCGCGGGCCGGGGGCCTATGTGGCGCCTATGACCGGCGGAGCGGTCATAGGCGCGACGATGGAGCCGGGACGCCGCGACACCGTGCCCGACGCGGCTGTCGGCGAACGCCTGCTTGAGGCGGCTTGGCGGGTGCTGGGGCGCTCGCCCGAACCGCTGGACATCGAATGGCGCGCCGGGGTGCGCGGGGCCTCGCCGGACGGGTTGCCGATGGCGGGCCCGGCGCCGGACGGCGCAGGTCTGTTTCTGGCTCTGGCGCCGCGTCGCAACGGCTGGCTGCTGGCGCCGATGGTCGGGGCCGTCGTGGCCGATGCGATCGAGGGGCGGGCGCCGTCGCCTGCGGCCCGCGCCCTCGATCCTCGACGGTTCTAGTCCGCCATCGCGAAACGGACGGTGAAGTTGACCGTCGCCCCGTCCACCGCGCGGCCGTCGACCGTGCGGGGGTTCATGCGGAAGTCCCGCGTCAGGCTCATGGCCGCCCGACCGAAACCCTGGCCGTTCGGGGTTTCGCCAGCGACGCGGCAGGCGGTCAGGCCGCCGTCGATGCGCACGACGCAAGAGAGGCTGGCGGAGCCTGACAGGCCATTCTCGGCCGCGCGCGTCGGATAGGCCCGCGCCATCTGCGCCGCCGACGGACGGCTGGCCCAGGTCGGGTTGTTGATGACCGAGACGGCGCGGATCGGCGTTTCCGTCGTCGCCGTGCCGCCTTGGACGCCGGTCGGGGCCGTGCTGACGACCAGACCCGGGGCCGCGTCGACGACAGGGACGTCCGGCGCGGCGAAGGGCGAGGGCTCCGTCGTCGGGAAGACCACCGGCGGCTTGTGGGTCGGATTTTGCGGCGCGGGCGGCGCCTTGGCCTCGACCTTCGGCAGGGGTTTCGGACGCGGCAGGTCCAGGGTGACGATGGTCGGCGGCGGCGCCGGCGGAGTGACGTCGGGCGCCTTCAACTGGAACCGCTGGTTATAGAGCACCACGCCGGCGCCGACATGGGCGAGGACCGACAGGCCGATGGCCGCCCACATCCAGCGCGGCAGCGGTTTCTTGCGTTCCCCGAAGTCGATGGGGCTGACGGCGCCGGGACCCCCGGCGGCACGGATCATCATGACTGCACTCCCTCGTTCACCGCCCCCGCAGCGCCCGTAACAGAAAGTGAGCGCTCAGGTTGTGGCGGCTTTGCGGCGAAGATACGCGGTTCGACAAACGTCGATCATGGCTCGGCTGTTAACGCTGTCGTTAACGATTAACGGTTGATTAACCACGTTCGACGACCCTCCGCTTGTCATGGGCGTCAGAGCGATTCCATCTTCCGGCGGGGTAGAGGCGGCCATCCAGCGCGCCTCGACCGCCGTGGGAGTCGATTACGACTTCCTGGTCAAGACGGCGCGGCGCGAGAGCGCCATGAACCCGTCGGCCAAGGCGCCCACCTCATCGGCGGCAGGCCTGTTCCAGTTCATTGAACAGACCTGGCTGGGGACGGTCAAACAGCATGGCGCCCAGCACGGCTACGGCCAGTACGCCGATCTGATCCACCGGGGGACCGACGGACGCTGGCGCGTGGAGGGATCGGCGCGAAATGTGGTGCTGGACCTGAGATTTGATCCGCACGCCGCCTCGGTGATGGCGGCGGAGTTGACGGCGTCCAACGCCGCCTATCTGCGCGGGCGCACCGGCAAGGAGCCCGGCGCCGGCGATCTGTACGCCGCCCATTTCCTGGGGCCGGCGGGCGCGGCCAGTCTGATGAACGCCCTGGACCGCAACCCGGGCGCCAGCGCCGTCGCCCTGTTCCCCGATGCGGCCCGGGCCAACCGCAGCATCTTCTACAAGAACGGGCGGGCGGCCACGGTTTCGGAGGTCCATGCCAATCTGCAACGCTCGGCGGGCGACGGCGCGCCGGCGGCCGGGGCGGGGGATACGCGGTTCCCAATGCCGGAATTGAGCGATCGCGACCAGGTTCTGGCGGCGCGGATGGATCGGCTGAAGCAGGATCAGGGCATCCTGGCCCTGCTTCTGGGCCAGGACGGATCGAGCGGAAGCGGGTTCGGCGGCGCCTTTTCGCCGAATGGCGGGAAATCGACCTGACCGCCGCCCGGTCTCTCCATAGTAAACCGGCCGTTAAGCATGGCAGTCTCATGATATCGGACACGCCCGATTCCCTGACGAGCCGTCCATGACCGCCCACCGCGCCCGACTGACCGAAATGGACATCCAGCGCCTGGTGAAGGCGGCCGATGACGATGAACGCGCGGAGGCGGCGCACAAGCTGTGCCGCAACATGGATCGCGCCGATCTGGATGACCGGGACCGGCAGGCGGCGCAGAAGATCGTGCGGCTGCTGGCCAATGACGCGGCCGAACTGGTGCGTCGGGCCATGGCCGTGACGCTGAAGGCATCGGACCTGATCCCCAATGACGTCGCCCGCCGGCTGGCGGCGGACGTGGACAGCATCGCCCTGCCGATCATCGGCGCTTCGCCGGCCTTCAGCGACGAAGACCTGATCGAGATCGTGCGCGGGGGCGCGGCCTTGCGTCAGGTCGCCGTCGCCGGTCGACCGCGCGTGTCGCGCGACGTGGCCCAGGCGCTGGCGGACGAAGGCTGTGAACAGGCGGTCAGAGCCCTGGCGGCCAATGACAACGCAGACCTGTCGGAACGCGCCCTGGGGGCGATCGTCGATCGTTTCCCGGACTCGGCCGAGGTGGTGACATCCGTCGCCTATCGCCAGGTGCTGCCGCTGCATATCACCGAGCGCCTGATCGAACTGGCCAGCGAGACGGTGCGCGAACACCTGGTCTCGCGGCATGCGATGGCGCCCGAGACCGCCATTCGCCTGGCTCAGTACGCACGCGAGCGCGCCACGGTCGATCTGGTGGATCAGGCCGCGAGCAGCGCGGACCTGGGCGCCTTCATGGCGCAGTTGAATCTGCGCAAGGCCTTGAACGCCTCGCTGTTGCTGCGCGGCCTGGCGCGGGGACAGATGGCGATGTTCGAGCATGGTCTGGCCGAGTTGGCCAACACGCCGCATCACCGGGCCTGGCTGATGATCCATGATGCAGGACCTCTCGGGCTAAAGGCGATCTATGACCGGGCCGGTCTGCCGCCACGGCTGTTCCAGGCCTTCCGCGCGGGGGTCGACACCTGGCGCGCCCTGTCGGCCGAAGGGGTGGATACGGCGAGCGAGGTTTTCCGCCAGCGCATGTTGGAACGGTTCCTGACCCAGCGGCCGAACGTCCTCCGCGACGACCTGGCCTATCTGATGGAGCGGCTGGACCAGGCGCCCGTCCGCCCCGCAAGGATCGCCGCCACCGCCGCTTGAGTCCTGGGGCACAGCAAAGAAAAGGCCCGCCTGACGGCGGGCCTTTTCATTTTGGAGGGTGCTGAAGCTCAGCGCGCCTTGTGTTCAGCGACCTTGGCTTCCAGGGATTCGGCCAGGATGCGGCCGGTCGGGTTTTCGTCGGTCTTCACCTGGTCGCGAACCACGGCGCGGATGGCGTCGATATGGGCGTCGATAATGATCAGGGGCGCGTTCTGGCGGGCGCCGGCGTCGTCCAGCAGGCGGCAAAGCGAACCGGCGATACGGGTCACCAGCGGATATTCATACGTCGTTCCCAGCCCCTTCAGGTCATGGGCGCGGAAGTACAGGGCCTCGGCGGTCTCTGCGTTCAAGCCCTGTTCGCGGACGTCGGCCTGGGCCTTGTCCAGCTTGACGATCTCGTCGTTCAGCCACTGTCCGAACTGGGCGGACATGGCCTTCAGCGCTTCCTCCGCCCGTGCGATGGCGTCGGCGTTGATGCCGAAACCGCCGCCGACCTTCGTGCGAAGGGGGGGCGTGGGGCGAATGACGTGCGCCGGGTCGCTCATGGGAGACTCCATAGAAATTTCGGCGAAGCTTATCCGCGCGCCCTTAAGAAGGGGTGTAGGGGCGGTCGTCAGTTGGCGAACTGCTCGGCCATCACCCGCTCGTCGAACGACCGGCCTGCGTCAAACAGCATGGTCAGGGCGACGTCGCGGCGTTCACGCACCTCGACCCGCGCCACGCGCCGAACTTCGAAATTGTCGGCCGTGGCGGAGACCGGCCGCTTGTCCGGCTCCAGCACGTCGAACCGCACCTTGGCGCCGTGGGACAGCAGGGCGCCGCGCCAGCGACGGGGACGGAAGGCGCTGATCGGGGTCAGGGCCAGAATACGGGCGTCCAGAGGAATGATCGGGCCGTGGGCCGACAGATTATAGGCGGTGGATCCGGCCGGGGTCGCCACCAGGCAGCCGTCGCACGACAGCTCTTCCAGCCGCACCCTGTCGTCGACCGTGATCTTCAGCTTGGCGCTCTGGCGGGTCTGGCGAAGCAGGGAGACCTCGTTGATGGCCAGGCCGGTGTGGACCTCGCCGCTCTCGGTCCAGGCGTCCATCTGCAGCGGATGGATCACAGTGCGTTCAGCGGCGACCACGCGGGCGATCAGATCGTCCTCGTCATAGTCGTTCATCAGAAACCCGACCGAACCGCGGTTCATGCCGTACACCGGGGTGCGACGACGCAGGTTGGCGTGCAGGGTCTCCAGCATCTGCCCGTCGCCGCCCAGGGCGACGATGACGTCGGCCTCTTCTTCCGGAACGGCGCCGTAGCGCGCGATCAGACCCTGGCGCGCCGCCTGGGCCTCGGGGCGGTCGCTGGCGGTGAAGGCCAGGGCGGGGACGGGCGGAGTCGGGTTCACGCGCGAACGTGAGCCTCAGCTTGGCGCCGAAGTCAAACTGTCGCGAATCTTTCCATCATCTGGCGGAAGGCGCGGGCTGCGGAATGACTGTTCATCGGCGTGGCGGACCAGCCGCCGTCGCCGGGCAGGCCGTCGGTCAGCTTGCGCAGTTCGGCCAGGACGGAGGCGAAAACCGCCTTGTCCAGGCCCACGGCAGTGCACGCCAGATAAAGGGGTTCTGCGGTCGACGAATGAATCGCGGCCCGGACCTGGGCGGGGCTGAATCCGCCCAGGTGGCCCAGAGCCCGTTCGAACAAGCCGTATCGCTGCTCGCGCAGGGCGCGGATGAGGATGCCGGGACGCAGTTGGCCGGCCGCCTGCAGCTTGTCGACCAGGCGACGTTCCATTTCCTGGCGTTCGCGATCCTCGGCGTTGCGGCCGTTCGGCAGGGGGCGCCAGACCGGGATGCGTGACGCCTTTGCGGACGCTTCCCGCACGGCGGCGTTCAACAGCCGGTCGTCGATCTGGAAACGTTCGCCGATCGACTGGCGCAGGGCCTGGCCGACCCATTGGTACAGTTCCTGCGCCAGGGACTCGCTGAGCCTGGGATGGCGCGCCAGGGGCGCGCGCAGTCCGGCGATACGGCGGGAATGTTCGACCAGGCGGTGCATGGCGGCCTCGCCGATCTCGGCGCTGCGGTTGGAGGCCAGGGCGGTCATGGTGACGGGATCCGCGCGGTCCAGAATGGCGTCCACGACGCCGCCCGACAGATTGGGGCGGCGGGCCACGGCGATCTGGTGCTCCAGCGTGGTCTCGACCAGGACGCGGATCAGGGCGGCGTCCTTCAGCAGGGGGCTGGCGGCGATGACCGGGGCGGCGATGTCGATTTCGTCCAGCGCCAGCATGTCGATCAGCGCCGGCGGGGCCCAGTCGGCGTGAGCCAGGCGTTCGGACAACTGCCTGCGGATCTCGTGCTCGGCCTGGGCGGCCAGGGTCAGGAAGATCTCGCCGAGCGCGGTCGGCAGGGGCGTGGCCGGCGCGGCGCTTTCACACAGGGCGATGACGCCCATCAACAGGCGGTGACGATCGTCTGGAGCCTTGCTGCGGGCTAGATCGACAAGGTCCTGCGGCGACAGATCTCTGTCCGTTCTGGACGAGGTCCTCAGTTGGACGACAGCGGACACGGCGACTCCCGGACGCAGCAAACTCTCGCGATCATCATGGGGCTGCGGCGTGAAGACGCGGTTAACGGAATCTGAAACGTGACGGTTAACCCCCTGCGGACTGGGCCTGCAGCCGCTTGACGGATCGACGACGGAGGGAGACGCTGAAGCAAAGCCCAGCAGAGGCCCTGCCATACAGGAGGAAACCATGGCCGACGGCGCCCATCCCGCATTGAAATCCCGCGTGTCCGAGGCCGAATGGCAGGTGCGTGTGAATCTGGCCGCCCTTTATCGCCTCGTGGCGCTGAACGGGTGGGACGACATGATCTTCACCCACATCTCGGCCCGCGTGCCCGGCCCCGAGCATCATTTCCTGATCAATCCCTACGGCTATTATTTCGACGAGATCACCGCCTCCTCGCTGGTGAAGGTCGATCTGGAAGGGAACGTCGTTCAGGAGACGACCGACTTCATCAATCCGGCCGGCTTCACCATCCATTCGGCGGTCCATGCGGCGCGCGAGGATGCGAAATTCGTCATCCACCTGCATACGGTCAACGGGGTTGGAGTGGCCGCCCAGCAGCATGGATTGCTGCCCATCAGTCAGAACGCGTGTTTACTGCAGCATCAGGTTGCGTATCATGGGTATGAGGGACTGGCCCTGAATCTTGACGAACGCGAACGTCTGGTGGCCGACCTGGGGGACAAGTCACTGATGCTGCTGAGAAATCACGGCACTTTGGCGGTCGGGGAAACGGCGGCGCAGGCATGGATCGGGATATTCTTCCTCGAGAGGGCCTGCGCACAGCAGGTGGCCGCCCTGTCGGGCGGCCGCGAACACGTGCTGATCGCGCCGGATCAAGCCCAGTCCGAAACCAGGGAACAGGGGCGGGGCATCAGCTTCGTTTCGTCCCTGGCCTGGCCGGGCGCCCTGCGTCAGCTGGATCGGAAGTCGCCCGGCTACGACGCCTGAAGTCCGGCGGGGCGTTCGGCGCCCTGGCGGCCGTCGTCGGCCTGTGCGGAGGTCTTCTGGCCGAGGAGGCCTTCGCCGGGGCCTGGACCCAGCCCAGGGGCCGGGGACAGGCGATCGTCAAATACGAGGACATGCGCGCCGAAACGGGCTTCGATCCCTCAGGCGAAGAGCAGCCGCTGGAGGCCGACCGCACCGACACGACGCTGGGTCTGTTCGCCGAATACGGGCTGACAGATCGTCTGACCCTTCAACTGAAGGCCGATTGGCAGCAGGGGGAAGACGCCTTCGTCGACTATGAAGGGCGCGGGCCGGTCGAGATCGGGGCGACCTGGCAAGTCTGGCGCGATGATCACAATGCCGTCAGTCTCTATGGCGGATACGCTCAAGCCGGCGAGGGGCGCAACGCAGGCTACGCCTCGCCGGGCGTCGGCGAATACGACTGGGAGGCGCGGGCTTCAGCGGGTCGATCGTTCGGCGGGGCCGGAGCCCGGTGGGGCATGGATCAGTCCTTCGTCGAACTGCAGATCGCCCGCCGGCTGCGCGACGGTCTGCCTGATGAAACCCGTGTGGACGCTACGCTGGGCGGGCGTATCGGGGGCCAGTGGCTGGTGATGGGCCAGGCTTTCGGCGGCGCGGCGGACGGCGGCGCACGTTGGTTGTCGCTCGAGGCGTCCGTGGTGCGCGACATGGGGGGCTGGAGCATCCAGGCCGGTTGGCGCCAGACGGTCGCGGGTCGGGAGACGGCCATCGCCCATGGACCGGTTGTGGCGATCTGGCGCAGGTTTTGAATGTAATCCCGGCGACGGAATTCAGCGTAGGCGACGTTACCAATAGGTAATGTTGCGCATGGCGGAGAGAAGCCGCTAAGCGTGCGCGTCCTCTGAATTGAAAGACCGTTGCGTGATAAAACGCCACTTCTTCCTGATCGCCGCAGCGGTTCTGCTGGGGCTGATGGTGCTTGCCGCTGTGCTGAAAGTCGCTTTCGCAGACGATGATGCGGGCGGCCCGCCAGGCGGGGGACGGCGCGGAGGCCAGCAGGTGTCCGAAGCCACGGTGTCCCAGCGGTCGTTCTCGGATCAGATCCGCGTCCTGGGCGTGGCGCGGGGACAGAGATCGGTCAACATCACCTCGTCCACCACGGAGCTGATCACCCGCGTCCTGTTCACCGACGGCCAGACGGTGTCGGCGGGCGCGCCCCTGGTCGAACTGCAGGCCCGTGAAGAGGATGCGGACATCATCGAGGCCCGCGCCAACGTCGCCCAGGCCCAACGCGAGTATGACCGCTACAAGGCCCTGGCGGATCGGGGGGTCGCCCCTCAGGTGCTGCTTGAACAGGCTGAGACGGCGCTGGAGACGGCGCGCGCCTCGTTGCAGGCGGCGCAGGCGCGTCGCGGCGACCGGGTCATTCGCGCGCCCTTCGCCGGGACCCTGGGCCTGACCACGGTGACGCCGGGCACGCTGATCAATCCGGGCGCCGTCATCGCGACCCTGGACGACACATCGACCATCCGCGTCGACTTCCCTCTGCCTGAGCGGTATCTGGATGTGCTGAAAGCCGGAGCGCCGATCACGGCGACGGCCGACGCCTATGGCGAAACGCCGTTCCAGGGGCGGATCGCCCTGATCGACACGCGCGTGAACGAGACCACCCGCGCCGCCACGGCCCGCGCCGAGTTTCCCAATCCCGGCGGTCGTATCCGCCCCGGCATGCTGCTGCGCGTCGTGGTCCAGCAGGGCCAGCGCCAGGCGCCGGCCGCGCCCGAATCCGCCGTCCAGTACGAAGGGGCGGGCGCCTTCGTCTATCGCATCGCCGCCGGGGCCGAGGGCTCGACCGCTCAGCGGGTCGAGATCGTGGCCGGCGCCGTCGAGAACGGCTTCGTCGAGATCCTTTCGGGCGTGGACGTCGGGGACCGGATCGTCGGTTCGGGCCTGAACCGGATTCAGCCGGGGGCGCCCGTCAGCGTTCCCCGCGCCCAAGGCCAGCGGGCCGCCGCCCGATGATGCTTTCCGATGTCTCGGTCCGGCGTCCGGTCTTCGCGGCGGTCGCCGCCATCGTCCTGTGCGTGATCGGGGCCGCCGCCTTCTTCTTCCTGCCCGTGCGCGAACTGCCGGACGTCGATCCGCCCATCGTCTCGGTCAACACCTCCTACGCTGGGGCGTCGGCCGAGGTGATCGAGAGCCGGATCACTGAGCCCATCGAGCAGCAGATCGCCGGCATCCAAGGCGTCGAACGCATCAACTCGACCAGCCGAGACGGCCGGTCGAACGTGAACATCGAGTTCTCGCTGGACCGCAATATCGACGACGCCGCCAATGACGTGCGCGACCGGGTCAGCCGCGTCGTGGGCCGCCTGCCGGATCAGGCCGACCCGCCGGAAGTGGCCAAGGCGGATTCCGACAGTCAGCCCATCATCATCGTCTTCCTGCGCTCGACGACGATGAACCGGCTGCAGCTGACCGACTACGCCGACCGCTATCTGGTGGATCGGATGGCGACGGTGCCGGGCGTGGCCCAGGTCAACATCTATGGCGAGCAACGCTATTCGATGCGCATCTGGCTGGATTCCGCCGCCATGGCCGCGCGCGGTCTGACGGTCAACGACGTCGAGACGGCCCTGACAAGCCAGAATGTCGAACTGCCCGCCGGCTCGCTGGAATCGACCGACAAGGACTACACCGTCCGGGTGGCCCGCACCTACGCCCGGCCTGACGATTTCCGCCAACTGCCCATCGGCACGCGGGGGTCCGCCTCCGCCTCGACCGCCGTGGCGACCGGCGCGGGCAGCGGCTCTTCCGCAATCATCCAGGGTCAGCCGACCTATGTGACCCGCCTGGGCGACATCGCCCGGGTCGAGGAGGCGCCCGAGGAGCCGCGTCGTCTGTTCCGCGGCAACAGCATGGATCAGATCGGTCTGGCGGTGACCCGCCAGGCCCAGTCGAACGACCTGGCCATCTCGGACGGCGTCCACAAGATGATCGACGAGATCCGGCCCAGCCTGCCGCCGGGCGTGACGCTGGAGATCGGGTCGGACAACTCCGTCTTCACCTCACACGCCATCGACGAGGTCTGGATCACCATCGGCATCTCCATGGCCCTGGTGGCCCTGGTCAACTTCATCTTCCTGGGCAGCCTGCGCGCCGCCCTGATCCCGTCCATCGTGGCGCCCATCTGTCTGCTGGCGACCTTCATCGTCCTGGCGCCCCTGGGCTTTTCGCTGAATCTGCTCACCCTGCTGGCCCTGGTTCTGGCCATCGGTCTGGTCGTCGATGACGCCATCGTGGTGGTCGAGAACATCCAGCGTCGTCTGGACCATGGCGAGCCGCCGCTGGTCGCGGCCGAACGGGGGGCGCGCCAGGTCTTCTTCGCCGTCGTGGCCACGACCATCGTCCTGTTGTCGGTGTTCGCGCCCCTGCTGTTCCTGCCGGGCTATGTCGGACGGCTGTTCGTCGAGCTTGCAGCCGCCATCGCGGCGGCGGTGGCCTTCTCGGCCTTCTTGGCGCTGAGCCTGTCGCCGATGCTGGCGTCCAAGATCCTGAAGCCGGCGCATGGCGGCGGCTGGGTCGCGCGCCGGGTCGATTGGGGCATGGACCGACTGAAGACCTCCTATGGCCGGTCGCTGGACATGCTGCTGGGCAAGCGGATCGCCGTCATCGGCGTCGGCGCCCTGATCGTCCTGGTGGCGGCCGGAGCCGGGGGCATCTTCCTGGTCCTGCCCAACGAGTTGGTGCCGGATGAAGATCGAGGCCGGGTCTCGGTGCGTGTCGCCGGACCGGAGGGGGCAGGCTTCGACTATACCCGCAAGATCATGATGGGGCTGGAACCCCTGCTGGCCGAATACAAGAACAGTGGCGAGGCGGATTCCTATCTGGTGTCGGCGCCCGGCTTCGGCGGCGGCAGTTTCAACACGGGCAATGGCGTCCTGGTCCTGTCCGACTGGTCCAAGCGCGACCGCACCGCCGCCGAGATCGCCCAGGAGCTGAACGGCAAGCTGCGCGGCCAGACAGACGCCCAGGTCAACGCCTCGACCCCCGGCGCCTTCCAGCGGGGGGGCGGCAACTCCAATTCGGTCGAGCTGATCGCAACGGGGACCGACTACCAGCAGATCTACAACTGGCTTCAGCCCCTGCTGGCGGCGGCCCAGGCCAACCCCGGTTTCTCGCGTCCGCGCCTGAATTACGAACCCAATTCGCCGCGCCTGTTGGTCGATGTCGATCCGCAGAAGGCGGCGGCGCTGGGCGTCTCGTCCCAGTCCATCGGGCGGACGCTGGAGACCATGTTCGGGTCGCGCACCGCCACCACCTATATCAAGGGCGGCCAGGAGTATGACGTCATCCTGCAGACCGACCGGGACAACCGCCGCGAAGTGGCGGATCTGGAAGCGCTCTATGTCGCGACCGGCGCGGGCCAGCTGGTGCCTCTGTCGGCGGTGGTGACGACCAAGACCTCGGGCGACACGCCGGATCGCCGGCGTCTGGATCGCCAGCGGGCCATCTCGCTTCAGGCCGATCTGAACCCCGGCATGACCATCGACGATGCGATCCAGTTCCTCAGCGCCGAGGCGGCCAAACAGCCGACGGGCGGGGTGATCACCCAGTGGGGCGGCGCCGCACGCGATCAGCAGGAGGCGGGCGGGGCTGTGCTGGCGGCCTTCGGCCTGGCGCTGTTGCTGGTCTTCCTGGTGCTGGCGGCCCAGTTCGAGAGCTGGATCACCCCGGCGGTCATCATGCTGACGGTGCCGCTGGCGGCGGCGGGCGGCCTGTTCGGCCTGCTGATGGCGGGGTCCAGCCTGAACATCTACAGCCAGATCGGCCTGATCATCCTGATCGGGGTGGCGGCCAAGAACGGCATCCTGATCGTCGAATTCGCCAACCAGCTGCGCGACCAGGGCCGGTCGATCCGCGAGGCGATCATCGAGTCGGCGTCGCTTCGCCTGCGGCCGATCATCATGACCTCCATCGCCACCGCCTTCGGCGCCCTGCCGCTGGTGCTGTGGCAGGGCGCGGGCGCCGGCAGCCGTCAGACCATCGGCGTGGTGATCTTCACCGGCGCCATCTTCGCCACCGTCCTGACCCTGTTCGTCGTGCCGGTGATCTATGGCGTGCTGGCGCGCTTCACCAAGTCGCCGGAATGGACCGCCCGCAAGATCGCGGAGTGGGAGGCCCAGGAAATGCGCGAGGGCGGACCCAAACCCATCGAAGAGGGCTGAAGGATCAGGAGGCGGGCGCCGCCGGGCTCTGGGGCTTATAGCCCGTCTCCACCTTCAGGAAGGCGATGACGTCGCGGCGGTCCGTTGCATCGGGCAGACCAGGATAGTTCATCTTGTTGCCCGGCAGGAAGGTCTTCGGATTCTGCAGCCAGTGGTCCAGCTTTTCGGCGTCCCAGGTGAATTCCGCCGTGCGCATGACGTTGGAATAGTTGAAACGCGGGCGATCCCCCGCCTTGCGCCCGAACACGCCGTGCAGGTTCGGTCCCGCCAGATCCGGCCCGTCCTGCCCGATGGTGTGGCACGAGCGGCAGCGGGCGAAGACGCGACGACCATTGGCCAGGTCTCCGGCGTTATACGGTGCGGGCAGGGCGGCCAGAAGACTGGCCTTTTCGGCATCCGTGGCGACGCGCGCCGGCTTGGCGGCCGGTCGGCCCTCGTCGCCCGTCTTGCTGGGCCGATCGCCCGGGCCGCAGGCGGCAAGCGCCAGAATCAAGGGAACGGCGAGGGGGGTGAGACGGCTCATCAAGGGCTCCAGTTTTCGCGCGACATAGGGAAAACTCCGGACGCAGCAATTGGTCAAGCTGTCCTGCTGGACGGATGGGGCGCGCACCTGATAATCAGTGTCAAAGAAACGCGGAGTCGCCGGGGGGCGGCGTCCGCCCGTGCGAGTCTAGATTTGACCGATACCATAAAGCTGAGCCAGGCCCGCCGCGGCGATCAAGGCGTGATCACCCAGGTGGGCGCCCATTGTCACCACCAGGGCGAGGCGGTTGAACTGGAACGCCGCCTGCTTGAACTGGGCTTCGTCGAGGGCGCGCACGTCGAACTGCTGCACGAAGGCCTGTTCGGTCGCGATCCCATCGCGATCAAGGTGGATGACATGCGCGTGGCCCTGCGCCGCCACGAGGCCGCCAGTCTGACGATCAGGCTGGACGCCGCCTGATGGACATGGCCCTGAAGACCGCCCGCGTCGCCCTGGTCGGCAATCCCAACAGCGGCAAGACGGCCCTGTTCAACGCCCTGACCGGCGCCCACCAGAAGGTCGCCAACTACGCCGGGGTCACGGTGGAGCGGAAGGAGGGGCTGATCCGCGCCGCCTCCGGCCGGACCATGTCGGTGCTGGACCTGCCCGGCACCTATTCGCTGCGCGCCCGCAGTCCCGACGAGGAAGTCACCCGCGACGCGGTCCTGGGCCGGCTGGCCGGTGAAACCCCGCCGGATGTGGTGGTCTGCGTGGCCGACGCCACCAATCTGCGCCTGATCCTGCGCCTGGTCCTGGAGCTGAAGGCCGTCGGCCGGCCCATGGTCCTGGCCTTGAACATGTACGACATCGCCCAGCGTCAGGGCCTGCGGATCGACCTGGAAAAACTGGGCGCCGAACTGGGCGTGCCGATCATCACCACGGTCGCGACGCGCAAGCGCGGAATCGACGATCTGATCGCCGCCGTCGAGACCCAGGTCGATGTCGCCGCCGCCAGCGAGAACCAGTGGCGCAGTCCCGACGCGACCGAGCTGCGCACCGCCGCCCGCGAGGCGGAACGGATCATGAAGGCCTGCGTGCGCCCGCCCGAGCGGCCGGACACTCTGACGGGGCGTATCGACAGCGTCCTGCTGCATCCGCTGGGCGGCATGATCATTCTGATGATCATCCTGTTCGCCATGTTCCAGGCCGTGTTCAGCTGGGCCGCGCCCCTGATGGACGGGATCGAGGGGATCGTCGGATGGCTGGGCGCCGGCGTGGCCGCGCTCATTCCCGACGGCCTGCTGCAAAGTCTGATTGTCGACGGGATCATCTCGGGGGTCGGCAGCGTGCTGGTCTTCCTGCCGCAGATCCTGATCCTGTTCCTGTTCATCATCGCCCTGGAAGACTTCGGCTATATGGCGCGCGCCGCCTTCCTGATGGACAAGATCATGGGCGGGGCGGGGCTGCACGGCCGGGCCTTCATCCCCCTGTTGTCCAGCTTCGCCTGCGCCATTCCCGGCATCATGGCGGCGCGGGTGATCGATTCGAAGCGCGACCGCCTGACCACCATACTGGTCGCGCCGCTGATGACCTGTTCGGCGCGGATTCCGGTCTATACCCTGATCATCGCGGCCTTCATTCCCAACGAGACCGTCTGGGGCTTCGTCAATCTGCAAGGCCTGGTGATGTTCGGCCTCTACGCCGCGGGCATCGTCAGCGCCCTGCTGGTGTCGCTGGTGATCCGCAAGGTCTTCTGGCGCGGGGCTGTGGAGCCCTTCATGATGGAGCTGCCCACCTACAAGGTTCCGGATTTCAAGAGCGTCGTCTTCAACCTTTGGATTCGCGCCAAGATCTTCGTCAACCGCGCCGGCCGGATCATCCTGCCGCTGGTGATCATCCTGTGGGTTCTGGCGACCTTCCCCTATCCGCCCGAGAACGCGACCATGCCGGACATCGACTATTCGTTCGCCGGCATGATCGGGCGGGCGCTGGAGCCGATCTTCGCGCCCATCGGCTTCAACTGGCAGATGGTCGTGGCCCTGATCCCCGGCATGGCGGCGCGCGAGGTGGCGGTGGCGGCCCTGGGCACGACCTACGCCATCGCCGACGCCGAGAATGCGACCGGGCTTCTGGCCTCGACCCTGTCGTCCCAATGGTCGCTGGCGACGGCCCTGTCCTTCCTGGCCTGGTACATCTTCGCGCCCCAGTGCGTGGCGACCCTGGGCGTGGTGAAGCGCGAGACCAATTCGCTGAAATGGACCTGGATCATGATCGGCTACATGTTCGGTCTGGCCTATCTGGCGTCCTTCGTGACCTATCATGTGGCGGTGGCGCTCGGGGGCGGCTAAGCGGGGGCGGTGCCTAACCGACTGGACCCCGAGATGAGCCCTGCCGTCGCCGCCGTCGTCCTGGGCCTGCTGGGCCTGATCATCGGCAGCTTCCTGGCGGCGGTCAGCGTGCGCCTGCCGCGTGACGAGGACATCGTGGTCGCCCGGTCGCGCTGCATGGGCTGTGACCAGACCCTGCGGCCGTGGGAACTGGTTCCCCTGTTCAGCTGGCTGGTGCTGCGCGCCCGGTGCGCGCGGTGCGACGCAGCCATCTCGCCGCGCTATCCGCTGATCGAGCTGGGGGCCGCCGGGATCGGCGTCTGGGCGGGCTTCAGCGGGTCGTCGTGGCTGATGGTCGCCGCGACCGCCGTCCTGGGCTGGCAACTGCTGCTGATCGCCATTATCGACGCCGAGAATTTCTGGCTGCCCGATGTCCTGACCTGGCCGTTGGCGGCCACAGGTCTGATCGCGGCGGCCCTGATCGACCGGGGTTCAGTCCTGACGCACCTGATTGGAGCGGCGGTCGGCTTTGGCGGTCTTTGGCTGGTCGGCTGGCTGTACAAGGCGGTCCGCAAGCGCGACGGCCTGGGCGGAGGCGATCCCTTCCTGTTCGCGGGCGCAGGCGCCTGGGTCGGCTGGTTGGGTCTGCCCAGCGTGCTGCTGTGGGCCTCGGCCGTCGGTCTCAGCCTGGTGTTCGGCATGCTGGTGGTGCGCCGTTCGGTCAGCGCAACGCAGAAACTGCCGTTCGGCGTCTTCCTGGCCGTCGGAATCTGGCTGACCTGGCTGTCCGGGCCGCTCGGGTTCTAGCGCCCGGTCGTCAGCTTGACGATGATGATGGCCGCCGTGTCCAGAATGGCTTCAGGCGTATCGGCCCGGCGCAGCAGGTCGAAGCTGGCGGCGGTCGATTCGGCGATGGACGCGATCTGGTACGAGGCCAGGCGCGGGCTGTAATCCTTGGGATGCAAGCCTGCGGCATGGGCCTGGGCGACGCGGCGTTCGATCGCCAGGTGCAGGCGACGCAGGCGACGCACCCGGCTCTCGACGAAGGCGGCCTCGCCGTTGTCGGCCAGCATGTGCTCGACCCGCAGCACCTGACCGTGATCGCGCCAGATGGCCATGACGTCCAGTATGAAGGCCCGGCCGATGGCGAAGGCCTTGTCGCCCGGCCAATCCGCCTGGAAATGGGCGGCCAGGCCCTGGAAATCCGTCGCCGCCGCCTCGCACAGGGCCAGGACCGGCTCTTCGACCGTCTTGAAATAGGTGTAGAAGTTGGACGGGGACACCCCGGCGGCCGAGGCGAGGTCCGCCACGCGGATTTCGCCATAGTGCCGCTCGTTCAGCAGGGCGCGGGTCGCGTCGAGGATCGCCTGGCGCGTGCGCCCGCCCCGCGCGCCGATCTTGTGCCCCAGCTTGTTGGTCGTGTCGGCCATGTCCTCGATGGTCGGAAACTGAACGGGGTCGTGCGCGGAGATATGATCCGCGAGATTCGCTCAGATAAGAAGAATGAACGTCGTTCTAAGACAGTTCAGGATATTTGAACCTCGCCGGAAAGACCAGCGCAGACGGCGATCCCGTCGCATTTCAGTCGGGACGGATGACCATGCAGGTCACGCGCCGTTCCGACAGGGCGTCGCACGCGGCCTTGGCGGTGTCTTCGGTCAGGCCTGTGAAGCGTGAACGGTACCAGTCGCCGGCCGTCTGAACATTACGCTCGGCGCTGGCGAACTGGGCGCGGAAACGACGATTGACCTCGGCCAGCCAGTCGGTCGCGACCTTCTCGTCGCGGAAGGCGCCGACCTGCACCGCCCAGCGGCCGGACGGGCGAGCGGCGGCGCGAGCCGGTTCGCGGGCGGGCGGCGGCGCGGCGCGGCGCGGCGTGGTCGAGGGCGCGACGGCGGCCCCGGACGGCGCGCCGTTCAGGGCGGCGGTGACATTGGCGGGCGCGCGACGGGTCGGGACGGTCGGCTGGGCTTGAGCCTGGGCCTGGGCGGCGGCGCGCTGACTGGCGGCGGCGCTGCGTTCCGATGGCGAGGGCGTGATCCGCGTCGGCAGAGCGGCGGGCGCCGGAGCCGCCGTGTAGGCGACGGCGCTCGACTCGGCCCCGATGCCGTCTTCGTCATTGCCGATGGAGGCATAGGCGACGGGCGCGCTGGGCGACAGGGACTCGCCGCCGACGCCGAAGCCGCGCTGTTCGAAGAAGGCCTGGGCGATCTGGATGTTTTCGCCCTGGCTGCGACGACGCTCGACCTCGAAGCCGGTGTCCATCAGTTCGGCGACGTGGGCGTTGCGGCTGGCGCTGGAGCGGCCGCCCAGGACGACGGTGATCAGCCGACGGCCGTCGCGCACCGCCGAGGCGGCCAGATTATAGCCCGAGGCGTTGGTGTAGCCGGTCTTCATGCCGTCATAACCGTTTCCGGTCGGCAGTAGGCCGTTGGTGTTGCGATAGCTGCGACCGTTGTAGGCCCAGTCGTGCAGGCCGAAGTATTTATAATACTGCGGGAAATCGCGCATGATGGCGCGAGCCAGGATCGCCTGGTCGCGGGCCGAGGTCGTCTGGCGTGCGTCGGGCAGGCCGTTGGCGGTGAAATAGCGCGTCTGGGTCATGCCCAGCTGTTGCGCCTTCGCGGTCATCAGGGTGGCGAAGCGCGATTCCGAGCCGCCGATATGCTCGGCGATGGCCACGGCCATGTCGTTGGCCGAACGCACCGCAGTGGCCCGCATGGCGTCGTCCAGGGTGATGGTCTGGCCTGCGCCCAGCCCGAGTTTCGACGGGGGTTGCGCCGCCGCTTGCGGCGAGACCGTGAGGACGTCGTCGGCATGGACCTTGCCCTGAGACAGGGCTTCAAACGTCAGGTACAGCGTCATCATCTTGGTCAGGGACGCCGGATATCGGCGGCTGTCGGCGTGGCGCGAGAACAGCACCTCGCCCGACGCGGCGTCGATGACGATGGCGGCGTAGCGGCTGTTTTCCTGCGACTGGGCCTCGATAGGCCTGACGTTCGCCCCAAGGACGAGCGAAAGCGCGAGAACGGCGAAAAGGCCACGACGGAGAAAGGCGATCATGGGCGGTTACGACCCTCGGTGAGCAGGGTGCGACAGGCCCCCCGGCCGACGCGATTAAAGGACTAGCATAGGAACTTGGGGTTTCATGGTGGTTAACCGGCCGTCAACGCGAATTTGAAGTGTCGAACCAGATTATCGCCGTTCATATGCTGCGTTGCACAAAAATCTTGAATCGCCTTCGCACTTGCAGCATAACGGTCGCGGGCCAGTTCATCCGACGCCCCGATTTCGCCGTGCCTATTTCCCCCTCTTCCTTCCTCTGGAGACACGATCATGGCTGACAGCGCCGAAACCGTGAAGAAGACCGTCGAACAAACCGCCGCCAAGGCGAAGGCCCAGGCCGCCGAGTTCCAGGCCGCCGGCGCCAACGCCTTCCGTGAAGGCATCGAGAAGTCGGTGGCTTCGCTGGGCGAACTGAACGCTCACAGCAAGAAGAACCTCGACGCCATGGTCGAGTCGGCCACGGTCGCCCAGAAGGGCGCCGAAGCCCTGTCGCAACAGGCGCTCGGCTTCGCCAAGTCCGCCTGGGAAGACGGCGTCGCCGCCAGCAAGGAACTGTCGACCGCCCGTTCGGTGCAGGAGTTCTTCGAGCTTCAGACCAACTGGGCCAAGAAGTCCATGGAACGCTACATGTCTGAAATGACCCGGACGAACGAGATCGTCACCGCAACGGTCAAGGACAGCCTCAAACCCATCAACGAGCGCGTCACCGCCTCGGTCGAGACCTTCCAGGCCGCCCGCTGATTTCGCGGCGATCCTGACGGATTCGAAAGGCCCCGGGGTTCGCCCCGGGGTTTTTTTCGTTCTGGGACCGTGGTTTGCGCTTCACGAAACCTGTGACTGGACGCCGCTTCAATTCAGGCCATCATTCCCTATCTGATAGAGAAGACGACTCCCCGATTACGGAACACGAATGCCCATACAAAGGCCCGGTGAAAACGGGGGAGGCGCAGGCGCCGCCACCGTCACCGAAACAAAGCCGAAGCTTCAGAAGCCCTCGCTCTATCGAGTGCTGATCCTGAACGACGATTATTCGCCGATGGAATTCGTCGTCTATGTGCTGGAGCGGTTCTTCCAGAAGAGCCGGGAAGAAGCCACCCGCATCATGCTGCATGTGCATCAGCATGGCGTGGGCGTTTGCGGCGTCTTCACCTACGAGGTCGCCGAGACCAAGGTCGCGCAGGTCATCGAGACCGCGCGCCGCCACCAGCACCCTCTGCAATGCACGATGGAAAAGGACTGAGAGGAGCCTCCCTATGCCTTCATTTTCCCGTCCTCTCGAAGAAACCCTGCATCGCGCAGTCGGCTACGCCAATGCGCGCAGGCACGAGTATGCGACGCTCGAGCACCTGCTGCTCGCGCTGATCGACGATCCCGACGCGACCGCGGTCATGAGCGCCTGCAATGTCGATCTGACCGCGCTCAAGGCCGCGCTGACGCTCTATGTCGATAATGATCTCGCCGCCCTCGCCACGTCCGATGGGGAGGAAGCCAAGCCGACCGCCGGTTTCCAGCGCGTGATCCAGCGCGCCGTGATTCACGTCCAGTCGTCCGGGCGCGAGGAAGTGTCCGGCGCAAACGTGCTGGTCGCCATCTTCTCCGAGCGCGAGAGCCACGCCGCCTATTTCCTGCAGGAGCAGGACATGACGCGGTATGACGCGGTCAACTTCATCGCCCACGGCATCGCCAAGAAGGCGGGCGCCAGCGAGACCCGTCCGGCCAAGGGCTCTTCACCCGAAGAGGCGGAGGACCAGTCGGCCGTCAAATCCGGCGGCGAGGCGCTGCAGGCCTATTGCGTCGACCTCAACGAGAAGTCGCGCCAGGGCAAGGTCGATCCGCTGATCGGGCGCCAGGCCGAGGTCGAACGCTCGATCCAGATCCTGTGCCGCCGCACCAAGAACAACCCGCTGCTGGTCGGCGACCCCGGCGTCGGCAAGACCGCCATCGCCGAAGGCCTGGCCCGCAAGATCGTCAACGGCGAGGTGCCTGACGTCCTGAAGGACGCCACCATCTATTCGCTGGACATGGGCGCCCTGCTGGCCGGCACTCGCTATCGCGGCGACTTCGAGGAGCGGCTGAAGCAGGTGGTCAAGGAGCTGGAAAGCCACGACAACGCCGTGCTCTTCATCGACGAGATCCACACGGTGATCGGCGCCGGCGCGACGTCGGGCGGGGCCATGGACGCCTCCAACCTGCTGAAGCCGGCCCTGGCCTCGGGGTCGCTGCGGTGCATGGGGTCGACGACCTACAAGGAATATCGCCAGCACTTCGAGAAGGACCGCGCCCTGGTGCGTCGCTTCCAGAAGATCGACGTCAACGAGCCGACGGTCGAGGACACGGTGAAGATCCTGAAGGGTCTGAAGACCTATTACGAGCAGCACCACAAGGTCCGCTACACCGACAGCGCCATCCGCACCGCGGTGGATCTGTCGGCCCGCTACATGACCGACCGCAAGCTGCCGGACAAGGCGATCGACGTGATCGATGAGGCCGGGGCGTCGCAGATGCTGGTGGTCGAATCCAAGCGCAAGAAGGTCATCGGTCAAAAGGAGATCGAGGCCGTCATCGCCAAGATGGCCCGGATCCCGGCCAAGTCGGTGTCCAAATCCGACACCGAAAGCCTGCGCGAACTGGAGGTCGATCTGAAACGGGCCGTCTTCGGTCAGGAACAGGCCATCGAACAGGTTTCGGCGGCGATGAAGCTGGCGCGGGCGGGTCTGCGCGACCCGAACAAGCCGATCGGCAGCTTCCTGTTCAGCGGTCCGACCGGCGTCGGCAAGACCGAGGTGGCCAAACAGCTGGCTTCGACCCTGGGCATCGAGATGCAGAGGTTCGACATGTCGGAGTACATGGAGCGCCATACGGTCAGCCGTCTGATCGGGGCGCCTCCCGGTTATGTCGGCCATGACCAGGGCGGTCTGCTGACCGACGCCGTCGATCAGCATCCGCATTCGGTGGTGCTGCTGGACGAGATCGAGAAGGCGCACCCGGATGTCTACAACATCCTGTTGCAGGTGATGGACAACGGCATGCTGACCGATGCGGTCGGCAAGAAGGTCGATTTCAGGAACGTCATCCTGATCATGACCACCAACGCCGGCGCCGCCGACAACGCACGGGCCTCGATCGGCTTCGGCCGCGGCAAGGTCGAGGGCGAGGACGACAAGGCCATCCAGCGCCTGTTCGCGCCGGAGTTCAGGAACCGCCTGGACGCCATCGTGGCCTTCAAGCCGCTGCAGGCCGACACGATCCGCTCGGTGGTGACCAAGTTCATCCTTCAGCTGGAAGCCCAGCTGGCGGACCGGAACATCACCATCGAACTGACCGACGAGGCGGCCGACTGGCTGGCCAAGAACGGCTTCGACGAACTGTACGGCGCGCGTCCGCTGGCGCGGGTCATCCAGGACTCGATCAAGAAGCCGCTGGCCGACGACATCCTGTTCGGGCGTCTGACGCGCGGCGGGCACGTCAAGGTCCAGTTGAAGGACGGCAAGATCGACTTCGACATCAAGAGCGCCGGCGGCGTGGCGGTGAAGTCGGAGGAAGAAGAGACGGCCTGATCGGGCCTGATCGACGACGAATGGGAGGTCCGGGCGGAGACGCCCGGGCCTTTTTTCATGCGCGGAGCGCACGGCGGCGGCATACTGGGCCGATGGGGCAGGTTGAACAGATTGAAGAGGCGGGGGCTTTGCTCGCCCAGGCGGAGGGGCGGCTGGCGGACGGGGACCTGCACGGCGCCTTTGCGGCCTACAAGGCGTGCCTGAAGGCGGCGCCCAATTTTGCGCCCGGACTTGCGGGCATGGGTCTGTTCCTGGCCGAGCACGGCGATCCCGGAACGGCGGCCCAACTGTTGAGCCAGGCGATGGCGGAGGGGGATGCGGCGGTGCGGTTGCGGGTCGCGCCGGCGTTCGCGCGCCTGCTGGAAGGGCTAAAGCCCAGCGCCTGGGATCCGGCGCTGGACCGCGATCTGCTCGTTTGTCTGTGCTCGCCCACCGTAGATCCGCAGACCCTGGCGCGCGTCACGGCGGAGACCCTGTTGTTGAAACAGGCCCGGTTCGACGGAACGGCGGCGACGCTGGATGCCATGGGGCGCGACCCCTTGTGGCTAGCCTTCCTGTCGCGCTGTGTGAACGTCAGCGCCGCCATGGAGATGCGGCTCAATGCGGTGCGGACGGCGGTGGTCGAGGCGGGAACAGGGGCGGGGGACGCACGCGATACTCCCATCGGAGACCTGGTCGCCGCCCTGGGGATCAGCGGCTTCGCATCCGAATATGTTGCACAGGTACGGGCAACTGATGGCGCGGTCGCCATGCTGTCCCGGTCGCCCACCCTGTCAGAAGCGACGGCCTTGGGGGAGGGCGAACTCAAGGCGCAACTGATCCGCCGCGCCATCGACGAGCCCGCGCGGGAGCGTACTCTGGCCCAGTCCGTGCCAGCCTTGACGCCCGACGGCGCCGACGCCATTTCCGAAGCGGTCAAGGATCAGTACGAGGCCAACCCCTATCCGCGCTGGTCAGCGCCCCCCGCGCCCACGCCGCGAAGACTCTCAGATGCGATCGCGGCCCTGCCGGGGCTTGATGGCAAGGCCTTCGCCGGTCGTGCGGAGACAGTGCTGGTCGCGGGGTGCGGCACAGGGTTCGAGCCTATCGACATGGCGCGGATGGACCCTTCGCTGGCGATCACCGCCATGGACCTGAGCCGCGCCAGCCTGGCCCACGGCATGCGGGTGGCGGAAGACCTCGGGCTGACGCGGGTTCAGTTCGTCCAGGGCGACATCCTGGCGTTGGACAAGGTGCGAGCGCGGTTCGACGTCGTCACCAGCACGGGCGTACTCCACCATATGGCGCGGCCCGAGGACGGGCTGGCGCGGCTGGCGGGCGTCTTGCGGCCCGGTGGCGTGGTGCGGCTGGGCCTCTACAGCGAGCGGGCGCGGGCGGTGGTGCGGGCGGCACATCAGCTGATCCGGGCGCGGGGCTGGACGCCGGTCGAGGCGGACATCCGGGCGTTTCGCGCCCATGTTCTGGCCCTGCCCGACGGGGAGCCCTTGGCCGCGCTGAAGGAGAGCGCCGACTTCTACAGCCTCAGCGGCTGTCGCGACCTGGTCTTCCATGTTCAGGAGCATCGCTACACGCCGCCGGAACTGGGCAGGCTGATCGCTGGGGCAGGGCTGCGGTTGGTGGGTTTCGAAGCTTCACCTGAGGCGAGGGCTGCCTTCAACTCGGCGTTTGGGGCGGCCGACCCTCTGGATCTGAGCTTGTGGGACACGCTCGAGGCGCGACGCCCCACTCTTTTCCATGGCATGTACCAAGTCTGGGCCCAGGCAGGCGGCGCGCATTGACAAACCATAACCTTGAAGTTATCGGTTAACTCATCACTGTCGCGTTATGGGTTTCATGTCTGCCTCGCACGAACTGCTTTTCACGACCTTGGCTGATCCGACCAGACGCGGACTTTTCGAAAGCCTGTGTCGTGAGGGAGAGCAGACGGTGCACGCGCTTACTGCACAGTCCGGCGTTTCCCAACCTGCAGTCTCAAAACACCTCGGCGTCCTCAAGCTGGCAGGCTTGGTGCGCGATCGTCGCCAAGGACGAGAAACCCATTACAGCGCGCGCGCCGACGCCCTCGCGCCGCTGAACGACTGGACAGGAAGAATGACCGACTTCTGGCGAGGTCGGTTCGACGAGCTCGACAATCTACTCCAGAGGATGGACCAATGACCGAGGTTGCAACCCAAATTCGCTCTGTCGTCATCGAGAGGGAGTTTCCCTATCCGCCGGAGAAGATCTGGCGCGCACTGACGCAGCCCCACCTGATCGCAGAGTGGCTGATGAAGAACGATTTTCAGGCCGAGCTTGGCCACGCCTTCGAGTTCCGCGGAGATTGGGGGGCGGTTTCCTGCAAGGTTCTGGAAATCGAACCGAACAGAACCCTGACCTACAGCTGGTCCGCCCATGGCCTTGAAAGCGTGGTGACCTGGACGCTTGCGCCTTCGGCTACGGGCGCGAGTTTGCGAATGGAGCATTCGGGCTTTCAGGACGACCAAGACCAATTCTATCAGGGCGCAAAGACAGGATGGGCGCATTTTCTCGCTTCGCTCGACCCGGTGCTGGCGCGATTGGACTGAGTTCCGACGCCGGGGCGTCGAATCCGCGCAGGGGGCGGGAATCAGCCATTTCCTTTGAACGGCGACAGTTCCGCGGTCATCTCCAGCCTTTGCGCCTCGACGGCAGGACCTTCACGCCGGAGATAGTCGGCCACCGGACCGCGCAGCGCGGGGTCGGCGATGAAGTGGGCGGAATAGACCGGCGAGGGCAGATAGCCGCGCGCGATCTTGTGCTCACCCTGGGCGCCGGCCTCGACGCGGGACAGGCCGCGCGCAATGGCGAACTCGATGGCCTGATAATAGCAGAGCTCGAAATGCAGGAAGGGCACCTCTTCCAGCGTGCCCCACTGGCGGCCGTACAGGGCGTTGCGGCCGATGAAGTTCAGGGCGCCGGCGATGGGCGTTTCGTCGCGGAAGG
Source organism: Brevundimonas sp. GW821-FHT10E09 (assembly GCF_058809375.1). Lineage (NCBI taxonomy): Bacteria > Pseudomonadati > Pseudomonadota > Alphaproteobacteria > Caulobacterales > Caulobacteraceae > Brevundimonas > Brevundimonas sp. GW821-FHT10E09. Next base: position 145,804 of record NZ_JBXASO010000007.1, read on the forward strand.
CCATGACTAGGGCGATGCGGTCCGCCATCGTCTCACCGACCCGGGTGAAGAAGTCCCGCGTCAGATAAGGCCGGCCCCATTTGCGGTCGCCCGTGTCCATGTAGAAGGCGAAGAAGGCGTCCCAATGGGCCTCGGTGATTTCGGCGCCGGTCAGGACGCGGATGTCGAGATCGGCCTGGGCGTCGCGGCGTTCGCGGCGGATGGTCTTGCGCCGGTTGGCCGACAGGGCGGCCAGGAAGTCGTCCAAGGTCTGATAGCCGTCGTTGCGCCAGATGAACTGGATGTCCTGGCGCGGCAGCAGGCCGGCCTGGGCCATGTCCGTCCACTCGACCTCGGTCGGAAAATTGACGTGCAGGGACGACACCACCATCCGCTCCACCAGGGTCAGGGCGCCCTGGAGCAGGGCCTGCCGCACCGTCGCGGCGTCTGTGTCGGGATGATTGAGGAAACGCGGCCCGGTCGCCGGGGTGAAGGGCACGGCGCCGAGCAGCTTGGGATAATAGCGGCCGCCGGCGCGCTCATAGGCGTCGGCCCAACTGTGGTCGAAGACGTATTCGCCCTGGCTGTGGCCCTTCAGATAGAGGGGCATGACGCCGAGGACGGCGTTGTCCTCGTCACGCAGGGCCAGGTGGCGCGCCGCCCAGCCTTCCTGCGGGGCCGCGCTGCCGGAGGCCTCGCAGGCGTGCAGAAAGTCGTAGGAGACGAAGGGATCGCCCGTGGGACGCGCGCAGGCGTCCCAAGCCTCGCGGCCGATGTCGGCGATCCCCTCGTGGACCGTGAGGGTGAAGGTCAACGGATCTCCACGATGGCGTCGACCTCGACGGCGAATCCGAGAGGCAACTTGTAGACGCCCACGGCCGAGCGGGCGTGGCGGCCGGCGTCGCCGAACACCTCGACCATCAGGTCCGAGCAGCCGTTGATGACGGCGGGAATGGCCTCGAAATCCGGACCGGCCTGGACGAAGCCGCCCAGTTTCACGATCCGCACCACCCGGTTCAGGTCGCCGTCGCAGGCGGCCTTGATCTGGGCCAGCAGGTTGATCCCGCACAGGCGGGCGGCGGCGTTGGCCTGGTCCGGCGTCACGTCCACGCCGACCGTGCCCTTGACCCCGCCCGAGGCGTCGTTCGACAGCTGGCCCGACACATGGACCACGGCGCCCGTCTGGACAAAGGGCACATAGTTGGCCACCGCCTTGGCGGGTTCGGGCAGGGTGATGCCGAGTTCGGCGATGCGGGCTTCGATGCTCATGGGGGCTCCTTGATCTGGTTGGCGGTTTAGCGCGGCGCAAGGGCGGCGTCACCGGTCGCGTGGCTTTAAAGCTTCGCCAACCGGGCCGTGTCATGGTGTGGCCCATGGATCTGCACCTGACTCCCGACGTCTCCGCCTTCCAGGCCGTTCTGGCGCGGCTGTCGCCCGAGGATCGGGCGCGCGTGGACGCGGCTCTGGAGCCGGCGGCGGTCAGAGCCGCCGAGGCTGCGCCCCACTGGGATTTCGAAATGCCGGCCAAGGCGGTGGACGCTCTGCTGGGGCCGGGCGTGTCGGACGACGTGCGACGCGGCCTGGTCGCGGCCTGGGCCCTGGGTCTGCCGGACCGGGTGAAGGCCATGGCCCTGCCGGCCGAGGTCCTGACGCTCTACCCTTATTGGATCGACCAGCTCGCCGCCTTTCTGAGCAAGGCCGAGGGGGATTACGACTTCGATCACTGGTCCAAGGACGTGCGCTTTTCCCTGGCGCTCAGCGTGCCGGGGGCCAAGAGCCAGGTGATCGACCTCAGTTCGCCGGTCGGTCCGGGACAGATCGTCAAACATGTGCGCGAGGGCTGGGGCTTCCGCCCGCTGTTCCGCTATCTGGCGGCGGGCGCGAAACGCGAGCCGTGGCTGGAGGTCCATACCGAGAGCCGCTGGCTGCGCGGCTTCAATGAGGACGGCTGGAACGAGGCCTGGGCCACGGCGGCGGAAATCTGCCGGACGCGGCCGGAACTGGCGGGGATGATCGGCTCCAGCTGGTTCTATGATCCGCCCCTGACCGAGATCAGCCCGCGCCTGGCGCACCTGCGCCTGAACCCGCTGAAGGGCGGCGCCTTCATGGTTCACCAGGGGCCGGGCGAGATCCATACGGAGCGGGCCGGAACGGCCTCGGCGTCGCGTAAGGCCTTGATCGACAGCGGTGAATACACCGCGCGGTCGTGGCTGATGGTCTGGCCGAGGAAGGAGCTGATCGCCTGGGCGGATCGGCGGAAGATGGAAGAGGCCGCTTCTCATCAAGCGTAGGCGCAAGTGACGGCGGTGGCTAATAGGCCGCCATCGCCCACGCCGCCGCGACCGGCTGTATGTCCAGACCGGCCGCTTTGGCCAGGCGGATCAACCGGTCGATATCCTCAGGGCGGCAGCCGTAGGGGGTGGGAGCGTCGCTGACGTCATGGCCGTAGGCGATCAGCCAGCCCCTAGACGCCGCCGTGTCTGCGACCATCTGTTCCAGATCATAGCCGGGCAGGCGGCGGCTCTCCAGCCCGACAGCCTGCAACAGATTGCGGTCCACGCGGCCGGCGTTGATCCCGTCGCGCACGCCGCGGCCGCAAAGGAAGCGGCGGTCGATCACCGGCTTGGCCCCAAGGGCGCAATCGCCGAACGGATAGGCGAAGCTGAGCATCTGATAGTCGTCCAGACGTTCCGACACCCAGGCGGCGTTTCGGGCCAGGCTGGCGTCCAGTTCGGCGGGCGACAGGGTCAGGGTCGAGACGTGTTCATAGGTATGGCAGCCGACCTCGTGCCCGGCCTCGTGCAGGGCCTGGAGGTGTTCGGTCTCGAACTGCGGCAGGTCCAGATTGCGACCGCCCGACAGGCCGCCGCAGACATAATAGGTGGCCTTGACGCCATGCTCGGCCAGGATCGGCCCGGCCTCGAGCCAGGCCGAGGCGGGGATGTCGTCGAACGACAGGCTGAGGACGCCGCGCGCGGGCTGGATCATCTCCGCGCGGACGTCGAGGTAACGGCCGGCGCGGCGGCGCATCTTGTCGATGAAGGCGTTCATCCCGCCCTTATGGCCGAAAGGGGCTTAAGGCCGGGTTTCAGACGACGACGGGCTGGGCCGTCAGGCCGCGCACGCCGAAGACGCGGCGATAGCGTTCGATCTCGGCCGGATCGCCGACGGCCTTTTCCGGGTTGTCCGACAGTTTGACCGCCGGCCGGCCGCCGGCCTCCGCCACCTTGCAGACCAGGGAGATGGGCTCCAGCTCGGGCGCGAAGGCCGGCGAACAGTCGCGGAAGTCGTTGGTCAGATTGGTGCCCCAGCCGAAGCTGAGGCGGGCGCGGCCGTGGAAATGGGCGTGGGCGGCTTCGATGCCGTCGATGTCCATGCCGTCCGAGAAGATCAGCAGCTTCTCCTTCGGATCGCGGCCGTGGGCGCGCCACCAGTCGATCAGCCGTTCGCCCGCCGCGATGGGCGGCGCCGAGTCGGGGCGGAAGCCGGTCCAGTCGGCGACCCAGTCGGGAGCCTGGTCCAGGAAGGCCTCGGTGCCGAAGGCGTCGGGCAGGACGACCAGCAGATTGCCGCCATAGTGGCGCCGCCATTCGTCCAGCACCGCATAGGGGGTCCGGGCCAGGGCCGCGTCGTCGGGCGCCAGGGCGGCCAGGACCATCGGCAGTTCGTGGCCGTTCGTGCCGATGGCTTCCAGGTCGTTCTCCATGGCGTGAAGCACATTGGAGGTGCCGATGAAGGCCTGGCCCAGCCCCTCCTTGAGCGCCTGTATGCACCAGCGCTGCCACAGGAAACCGTGGCGACGGCGGGTGCCGAAGTCGGACAGGGCCAGATCGGGCAAGGCCCGCAACCGCTCGACCTTGGACCAGAGCCGGGTCTTGGCGCGGGAGTAGAGGACGTCCATCTCGAACCGGCCCAGCCGCCGCAGACCAACGCGGCAGCGCAGTTCGTTCAGGATCGCCAGGGCCGGAATCTCCCACAGCGTCACCTCGGCCCAGGCGCCCGCGAAGGTCAGGACATACTGGCCGTCCTGAACCGACAGGTCGTAGTCGGGCAGGCGATAGTCGGTCAGCCAGCCGATGAAGTCGGGCGAGAAGATCTGCTTCACGCCATAGAAGCTGTTGCCCGCCAGCCAGACCAGTTCCTTGTTGGTGAAGCCCAGGGTGCGGGCGTGGTCCAGCTGTTCGCGCAGGGCGCCGATGTCGATCTCGTCGGCCAGGCGGACGGACCGGGTGCGGTTTATGACCTGGAAGACGACCGGCGTGTCGCGATGCTCGCGCCAGATCATCTGCAGCATCAGCAGCTTGTAGAAGTCGGTGTCCAGCAGGCTGCGGACGATGGGGTCCAGGCGGAAGCCGTGGTCGTAGGCGCGTTTGGCGAGATCCATGCGGCTTCCTAGGGCTTCAACGCCCGCCCCGCCACCACGGCGTCCTTGCCGAATTTTTCGCGCAGGGCGTCGATGGCGCGTTCGGTTTTCAGGGCGCGGGTCTCGGGGGTCTGGAACAGGCCGGCGGGGGCGTCGTCGGCGTCCTGGATGTCGGCCATGCCGATGCCGATCAGCCGGTAGGGCGGACCCAGTTCCGGCTTCAGCAGGTCGCGGCCGGCGGCGAACAGGGCGCGGGCGGTCTGGATCGGATCGGCCAGTGTGACGCGGCGGGTAATGATCTTGAAGTCGGTGCGCCGCAGTTTCAGCACCAGAACGCGGCTGGCGACGCCGTCGCGCCGGGCCTTGGACGCCAGCTTCTCGCACAGGGGCCAGAGCTCGGCCTCCAGCGCCTCCTGAGAGCTCAGGTCTTCGTTGAAGGTCGTTTCGGCGCTCATGCCCTTGCGGTCGCGCTCGGGGTTCACCGCTCTGGCGTCGCGGGCGTGGGCCAGATCATGCAGGCGCAGGCCCGATTCGCCGTAGCGCTTGACCAGGTCGCGCAGGTCCGCCTTCGCCAGGTCGCCGATGGTGGCGAAGCCGTCGCTGCGCAGCGCCTTGCCGAACACCGGGCCGACGCCGGGCAGGGCGGTGACGGGGCGCGGCGCCAGAAGAGCCTGGGCGTTGGCGGCGCCGACGACGGAAAAGCCCTGCGGCTTGTCCATCTCCGACGCCATCTTCGCCAGGAAGCGGTTGGGGGCGAGGCCGATGGAGACCGTCAGGCCGGTTTCTTCCTCGATCTGTTTCTGGAAGCGAATCAGCTGGAAGGCGGGCGGGCCGCCGTTCAGCCGCTCGGTCCCCGAAAGGTCCACCCAGGCCTCGTCCAGCGACAGCGGCTGGATCAGGGGCGTCAGCCGGCCCAGGGCGCCGAGGATGCGTTCCGACTCAAAGACGTATTTGGCGAAGTTCGGCTTGATCACCACGGCCTCTGGACAGGCCTTCAGCGCCTTGAACATCGGCATGGCGCTGCCGACGCCGTACTGGCGCGCGACATAGCAGGCGGTGGAGACCACGCCGCGCTTGCCCCCGCCGACGATGACCGGCTTGTCGCGCAGTTCGGGCCGATCGCGCTTCTCCACCGAGGCGTAGAAGGCGTCGCAGTCCATGTGGGCGATGGACAGCTGGTCCAGTTCCGGATCGGCGACGATGCGACGGGAGCCGCACGACGGGCAGCGTCGGTCCGGCGGTCCGGCGGGGTCGGCGCCGGTCCACAGGCAGTCGCGGCAGACGGCCTTCATGGCCACGCTTAAGGTCTCCGTAACCTTGGCTTCACCCCAACTTAAGACTGGGCGCCCACTATTCCACCGCACGAGGCGCCCCGTTGTGAGGGGCCCCGCAGGTCAGGTGATGATGTCCAAGAAAGTCCTCATCGTCGAGGATAACGAGCTGAACATGAAGCTTTTTCATGATCTGCTCGATTCCCAGGGCTACGAGACCCTGCAGACCCGTGAGGGACTGCAGGCTCTGGCTCTCGCGCGCGCGCATCATCCGGACCTGATCCTGATGGATATTCAGCTGCCTGAAATCTCCGGTCTCGAAGTCACCAAATGGCTGAAGGACGACGAGGAGCTGAACCATATCCCGGTGATCGCCGTTACGGCCTTCGCCATGAAGGGCGACGAGGAACGCATCCGCCAGGGCGGGTGCGAGGCCTATATCTCCAAGCCGATCTCCGTCATGCATTTCCTCGAAACCATCCGGCAGCATCTGGGATGAGCGCGCGGATTCTGGTGGTCGACGACGTGGACGTGAACGTCCGTCTGCTCGAGGCCAAGCTCACCATCGAATACTACGACGTCCTGACCTGCAACGACGGGGCGACCGCGCTGGATCTGGCGACGGAGCATCAGCCGGACATGATCCTGCTGGATGTGATGATGCCCGGCATGGACGGGTTCGAGACCTGTCGGCGGCTGAAGGCGCGGGCGGAGACGCGGCACATACCGGTGGTGCTGGTGACGGCGCTGGATGGACGCGAGGATCGAATCCGAGGGCTTGAGGCGGGGGCCGACGACTTCCTGACCAAGCCGATCGACGACGTGGTCCTGTTCGCGCGCGTCAAGTCGCTGACGCGGCTGAAACAGGTGATGGACGAACTGCGCGAGCGCGAGGAAAGCAGCCGGCGCATGGGCGTGGACGGCGAGGGGGGCGCGCGGTTGCGCAGCGAGGGCGGCCGGGTCCTGATCATCGACGACGATGCGAGCCAGGCCCAGACGATCGCCGCCGAACTGGGACGCGAGCACCGCGTCTCCATAGAGTCCGATCCGGAGGCCGCCTTGGCGACCGCCAAGGGGCCGCTGGACCTGATCATCGTCAATGTCTCCGCCGAAAGCTTCGACGGGCTGCGGGTCGTGGCCCTGGCCAAGTCGGGCGATGCGCGTCGCGCCCCAATCCTGGCCATTGTCGAGCCGAAGGAACGGCCGCGCATGGTCAAGGCGCTGGAACTGGGCGCCACCGACATCCTGCCGCGCCCGATCGATCCCGAGGAGCTTTCGGCGCGTGCGCGAACCCAGATTCGCCGCAAACGCTACACCGATTTCCTACGGCAGAAGCTGGACAGCAGCCTGGAGATGGCCGTCACCGACGCCCTGACCGGTCTGCATAACCGTCGCTACATGACCGGGCAGTTGCAGGCCCTGGTCGGGCGGGCCGCGCATGGGGGCGCGACGGTGGCGGTGCTGGTGCTGGACATCGACCACTTCAAATCCGTCAACGACGGCTTTGGTCATGACGCCGGCGACGAGGTTCTGGCCGAGTTCGCCGTGCGACTGGCCACCAATGTCCGCGCCGTGGACGTGCCGTGCCGGATGGGCGGCGAAGAATTCGTGGTGGTCATGCCGGGCGCCAGTCTGGAAGACGCGCGGATCGTTGCGGAACGGATTCGCCGGGACATCGCCTCCGCGCCCTTCCGGGTCATGGGCGGCAAGGAACTGCTGACCATCACCATCTCGATCGGGGTCGCCGCCACGACCGGCGCCGGCGATACGCCCGAAGCCCTGCTGAAACGCGCCGACGAAGGGGTGTACGAGGCCAAGGCGGGCGGCCGGAACAAGGTCATCGCCAAAGCGGCCTGACGTCGCTTGTCTCCGTTGTCAGACGATGTCGAGAAGAACGACAAGCAACTGAAAACGCCCGGCGGATGACCCGCCGGGCGTTTCATTTTCAGTCTCAGATCAAGGCGCCCTCGGATCGTGCGAGGGTCGCCGGGCCTTGAGCCCTTACTTGATCTTGCCTTCCTTGAAGTCGACGTGCTTGCGCACGACCGGGTCGTACTTCTTGACGACCATTTTTTCGGTCATGGTGCGGGCGTTCTTCTTGGTGACGTAGAAGAAGCCGGTGTCGGCCGTGGAGTTCAGGCGGATCTTGATGGAAGCCGGTTTGGCCATCGGAATTACCTCTGCGACGGCGAAAGCCGCTTAAAATAAGAGGCGTGGAACATACTCAGCCGCGCCCCAAAGTCAACGGGCGCGATGCCACGTTGATGCGGCGCGGCGCACATATAATGTCGTCGCATGAAAATCGCATCCTTCATCGCCGCCCTGGCCCTTGTTTCCGCGCCTTTCGCAGGCGCGGCGTCCGCCTTTTCCACGCCAGAGCAGGACGCCTTCCTGGCGCGGCTCAACGCCCTGTGCGGCCAGAGATTCGAAGGACGGGTCGTCACGACCGACGCAGCCGACGCCGCCTTCGCCAGCCAACGGTTGATCATGCATGTCCGCGACTGTTCGGCGGAAGAGGTGCGTATTCCCTTCGCCGTGGGCGAGGATCGGTCGCGGACCTGGGTGGTGACGAAGACCGACACGGGCCTGCGGCTGAAACACGATCACCGGCACGAGGACGGCACGACCGACGTGCTGCACTGGTACGGCGGGGATACGGCGGAGGCGGGCACGGCCGAGCGGCAGGAATTCCCCGTCGACGCCGAGTCCATCGCCCTGTTCGACGCCAACGACGCGGCGGTCTCGACCACCAATGTCTGGGCGATGGAGGTCCATCCGGATCGGATGTTCGCCTATGAGTTGCGGCGTCCGAACCGTCATTTCCGCGTCGAGTTCGATCTGACGAAGCCGCTGACCGAATAGGTCAGACGGCGCGCCAGGGCTGGAGCGGCCGCACGGTGGCGCAAGCCGGGCCGCCGTCGCGGGCGCGGCCGGGCAGAACGGCTTCCAGCACGCGCCCTTCGCGCGCCAGGGCCAGAAGGTCGGCGGGAATGTCGAGGACGTCGATCTTGGCGCGACGGGTCCATTCGCTGTGCTGTCCCGCCGATGTGCCGATGGCGATATAGACGAAGCGTCGCGACGGCCCTTCGCGTCGCACGAAGGGGCCGGTCAGCCGCCCGTCGTCGGACAGGGTGACAGGGACGTCGAAACTGATCGGACCATCGTCGGCGATGCGGGGATCGACCGGCGCGTTGGCCTTGTCCTGCAGGCTGTAGGCGACGCCTGGGACCGGATCGGCTGTGGTCAGGCGCAGGGTGATGGCGCTGGGCATGGTCAGTCCCTGTGATCGACGACGTGGCGGCCACGCACCATGCGGACGAAGGGCAGGGGGCGGTCAGGATTGGCGCGGTCCTGGGCCAGGCGCTCGGCCAGTTCGCCCAGCACGAAGCGGGTGATGGCGGGCAGGTCCAGGGCGCGGGCGTCTTCCAGCGGCAGCCAGGCGATCTCGTCCAGTTCGCCCGATCCGGCGGTGGGTTCCGGCGTCATAAGCGCCTCGGACGGCGCCATGAAGAAACGGGCGTCGAAACGGCGTGTGCGGCCGGGCGGCGTGACGGCGCGGGCGATGTAGGACAGGACCGACAGGTCGGGCAGGGCGCCCGCCTGTCGATATTCGCGCCACGGCCCGGCTGTGTTGGCGGGCGGCGCGGGGCGGCCCAGGATCAAGCCGGTCTCCTCGAATGTCTCGCGCACCGCCGTCAGGGCCAGTGCGCGCGCGCGGCGGGCGGGAACCTCGGCCTCCAGCCTGCGGGCGACGTCGGACGTCAGATCGCCCGTTGCGGCGGCGGTGAAATCCGCCCGGTCGATCCGCCCACCTGGAAACACCCATTTCGACGCCATGAAGACATGCCCTGGCGCCCGTCTTCCCATCAGCACCTCGGGCCGCGACCCGCCCCGCGTCAGGATCAGGGTCGCCGCGTCCTTGGGCCGCTGGGCGCCGCCGACACGCGGGGCGTCGGCGAGGTCTTGGGCGGCGTCGAAGGGGTGATCCTTCATTCCGCTCATTCCGGGGTCATTTCCGTTTGCCCTTCCGGACGCCCTTCAGTCCGCCCGCCGGCTTGGAGCCGTTGCGAGGCTTGGGACCGCCCGGCCGACCCTTGCCACGCATGGGCGGGCCGTCGCCGCCGCGTCCGCGAATACCGTAGCGCGGGGCGGGTGCGTTGGGGTCGCGGGGTTCGGGCTCGCTGAGCATTTCGAACACCAGGCCGCCGGTGACGGGGGTGGCCTCCATCAGCTTGACCTCGACCTTGCGACCCAGGGTGAACCGCTTGCCCGTGCGTTCGCCGACCAGGGCGTGGGCGCGGTCGTCGTGGGCGAAATATTCGCTGCCCAGGGTCGAGACGGGCACCAGGCCGTCGGCGCCCGTCTCGTCCAGCCGGATGAACAGGCCGAAGCGGGTGACGCCGGTGATCCGACCGGTGAAGGTGGCCCCGACCCGGTCTTCCAGGAAGGCGGCGATATAGCGGTCCATGGCGTCGCGTTCGGCGGCCATCGACCGGCGCTCGGTCATGGTCACGCCCTCGGCGATGGCGGGCAGTTCGGCGATCTCGCGATCCGTCAGCCCGTCCTTGCCGAAACCCAGCGCCCGGATCAGGCCGCGGTGGACGATCAGGTCGGAATAGCGCCGGATCGGCGAGGTGAAGTGGGCGTAGCGATCCAGGTTCAGGCCGAAGTGGCCGACGTTGTCGGGCGAATAGATGGCCTGCATCTGGGTGCGCAGGACCACCTCGTTGACCACATCGGCGTATTCGCCGTCGCGCGTCTCGTCCAGCAGCTTGTTGAACCGCTTGGTCGTGCCCGGCTCGCCCTTGTTCCACGGCTTGCCGATGGTCGAGAGGAAGTCGGCCAGGTTGAAGATCTTCTCCTGGCTGGGCGCGTCGTGGACGCGGTAGATCAGGGGCGTCTTCTTCTGCTCCAACGTCTCGGCGGCGCAGACATTGGCCTGGATCATCATCTCCTCGATCAGCCGGTGCGCCTCGAGAGAGGCGCGCTTTTCGATTGAGGCGATGCCGCCGTCTGGAGCCATGCGGATGCGGCGCTCGGCGGATTCGATCTGCAGCGGGCTGCGCTTCAGCCGGCCCTTGAGCATGGCGTGATAGGCGTTCCACAGCGGATAGAGGATGGCCTCCATGATCGGGCCGGTGGCGTCGTCCGGTTGCCCGTCGATGGCCGCCTGGGCCTGTTCGTAGGACAGTTTGGCGTGCGACCGCATCAGGCCGCGCACGAACTTGTGGCCGGTCTTTCGGCCGTCCTTGTCGAACACCATCCGTACCGCCAGGCAGGCGCGGTTTTCGCCTTCCTTCAGGCTGCACAGGCCGTTCGACAGCACCTCGGGCAGCATCGGCTCGACGCGGTCGGGGAAATAGGTCGAGTTGCCCTTGTCCCGCGCCTCGCGGTCCAGATGGGTTCCGGGCCGCACATAGGCGGCGACGTCGGCGATAGCGACCCAGACGATCCAGCCGTTCGGGTTCTTGGGATCCTCGTCGCGGGCGGCGTAGACGGCGTCGTCATGGTCACGCGCATCGGCGGGGTCGATGGTGATGAAGGGGACCTCGCGCAGGTCCTCGCGGCCCTTCAGCGTCGGCAGGGCCTGATCCTCGGCCTCACGCTCGACGGCCTCGGAGAAGCCGGTCGGGACGCCATGGGCGTAGATGGCGATCAGGGAGGCGGCGCGGGGGTCGTCCTCCTTGCCGATATGTTCCAGGATCTTGCCGCGCTTGGGACCGAACCGCTGTTCGCCCTTTTCGATGGCGGCCAGGACCAGGTCGCCGTCGCGCAAATCACCCGACTGGGCCTGGGGCACCAGCAGCACGTCCTTGGAGCGGCGGTCGACCGGCTCGACGCGGGTCTCGCGCGCCGACTTGCGGATCACGCCCAGGACGCGGTTCGTGCCGACGTCCAGCTTCTTGATCAGTCGGGCTTCCCAGCCGTCGCCGCCGCGCTGGAACTTGACCAGCAGGCGGTCGCCCAGTCCGGGCGCGGGGCCGGGCTTGCCCTTGTCGGGCATCAGTATGGCGCGGGGCGCGTCGGCGCTGGCCTCGACCAGACGGACGTAAAGTTCACCGTCGCCGTCGCGTTCGATCACGTCGGCGACGCCGACAGGGGGCAGGGCGCCGGCTTCGGAGAAGCCCTTGCGGCCGCGCTTGCCCAGTTTTCCTTCTTCTTCCAACTCGCGGATCATTTCGCGCAGGGCGCGGCGGTCGCCGCCCTTCAGGCCGAAGTGGCGCGCGATATCGGTCTTCTCGGCCGATCCGGCCTCGCGCAGGAAGGCGAGGAGGGTGTCTTTGTCGGGAAGGCCGGCGGGCGGCCTTTTGGATGAATTGGTCATTGCGTCTTTCGTAGCGCGGAACCGCGCCCTTGGGTCAAATCTTGCGTGAGTTGACCATGTGAATGTGAGGCCTCAGCCTCTCTGCGTCCTGAACCGGAGTCTTCGATGTCCCTGAACGCCCCCGCCCTGAGCGCGACCGTGAAGTCGCCGCTGGATCTGATCGGCAAGACGCCGATGGTGGAGGTGACGAAGATCGACACCGGCAAGTGCCGGCTGCTGCTGAAACTGGAGTCCCAGAACCCCGGCGGTTCGATCAAGGATCGGATCGCGGTCGAGATGCTGGATGCGGCTGAGAAGGAAGGCTGGTTGAAGGAAGGGGGCACGATCGTCGAGGCGACGGCGGGCAATACGGGCCTGGCCCTGACTCTGGTCGGCCGGGCGCGGGGTTATAAGGTGCTGCTGGTCATCCCGGACAAGATGTCGAAGGAAAAGATCCAGCATCTGCGGGCCATGGGCGCCGATGTTCGCCTGACCCGTTCGGACGTGCCGCACGGGCATCCTGAATATTACACCGACATGGCCGAGCGCCTGTCGCAGGCCATTCCCGGCGCCTATTACGTCAACCAGTTCGCCAACCATTCGAACGCTGACGCCCATGTGAAGACGACGGGGCCGGAGATCTGGGAGCAGACGGGGGGCGACATCGACGCCTTCGTCGCCGGCATCGGCTCGGGCGGGACGATCACCGGCGTGGCGCGCTATCTGAAGAGCGTGGGCTCCAGGGCCCAGATCGTCTTGGCCGATCCGGTGGGATCAACCCTGGCCGGCATCGTCAATGAGGGCGTGCCGGGGCCGGACGGCAGCTATACGGTCGAGGGCATCGGTCAGAACTTCGTGCCCGACACAGCGGACATGAGCCTGATCGACAAGGCCTATTCGATCCCCGACGCCGAGGCGATCGCCACGGCGCGCGAACTTCTGCTGAAGGAAGGCATTCTGGCGGGGTCGTCCTCGGGGACGCTGATCGCCACGGCCCTGCGCTGGTGCCGTGAGCAGACGGAGGCCAAGACCTGCGTCACCTTCGTCTGCGACACCGGGGCCAAGTATCTGTCAAAGGTCTACAACGACGCCTGGCTGGCGGATCAGGGTCTGGGCGAGCGCGAGCTGCACGGCGACCTGTCGGACCTGATCAACCGCAAATACGAGAAGGGCGACGTGGTCGTGGCCGGTCCGGGCGACACCCTGGACACGGCCTTCAAGCGGATGAAGGGCGCCGACGTGTCCCAATTGCCGATCATTGAAGACGGCCGCCTGGTCGGCATTTTGGACGAGAGCGACCTGATCCAGGTGATGAACACCGACGAGATCACCCGCAAGGAGCGGTTCGCCAAGCCGGTGGCCTCGGCCATGACGCGCGATCTGGATACGCTTCAGGTCAAGGAGTCGTTGGACGCCCTGATCCCCGTGTTTGACCGCGACCGGGTGGCCATCGTGCTGGACGGCGAGCGGTTCGTGGGCCTGATCACCCGCACCGACTTGATCAACCACCTCAGCCTGAACCGGTAGAACCATGGCCGACAAGAAGAACAGCCAGGGTTTCTCGACCCGCGCCATCCATGCCGGGCAGCATCCCGACCCGACTACGGGTGCGGTGATGACGCCGATCTACGCCACCTCGACCTATGCCCAGGAAAGCCCGGGCGTGAACAAGGGTTACGAGTATGCGCGGGGCAAGAACCCGACGCGCGAGGCGTTTGAGGCCTGTATCGCGGACCTGGAGGGCGGGACGCACGGGTTCGGCTTCGGCTCGGGCATGGCGGCGACCTCGACGGCGCTGGAGCTGCTGGACGCGGGCGATCATATCGTGACCGGCGACGACCTGTACGGCGGATCGTGGCGGCTGTTCGAGCGGGTGCGTCGGCGGACCATGGGGCTGGACTTCGCCTATGTGGACCTGAGCGACATCGCCGCGGTCGAGGCCGCGATCACGCCCAAGACCAGGATGCTGTGGGTCGAGACCCCGACCAATCCCTTGATGAAGCTGGCGGACATCGCCGCCCTGTCGAAGGTGGCCAAGGCGCACGGCCTGCTGCTGATCGTGGACAACACCTTCGCCACGCCCTTCTGCCAGCAGCCGCTGAGCCTGGGGGCGGATGTGGTGATGCACTCGGCGACCAAATATCTGAACGGCCATTCGGACATCATCGGCGGGGTGCTGGTGACGGCGGATCCCGATCTGGCGACGCGGATCAAGTTCCTGCAGAACTCGGTCGGCGGGATCATGGGGCCGTTCGACGCCTTCCTGGCCAACCGGGGGCTGAAGACCCTGGCGCTGCGGATGAAGGCGCACTGCGAGAACGCCCTGACCGTGGCCCGTTGGCTGGAGACCCGGAAGGGCGTGGCCAAGGTCATCTATCCCGGCCTGATCGCCCATCCGCAGCACGAACTGGCCGCGCGCCAGATGCACGGGGGCTTCGGCGGCATGGTGACGGTGGTGCTGGAAGGCGACCTTGAGCGGACCAAGCGGGTGCTGGAACGGGTGCAGGTCTTTACGCTGGCGGAGTCGCTGGGCGGGGTCGAGAGCCTGGTGAACCACCCGGCGATCATGACCCACGCCAGCGTGCCCAAGGACATCCGCGAGAAGGGCGGCGTCACCGACAGCCTGATCCGGCTGTCGGTCGGGGTCGAGAACGTCGAGGACCTGATCGCGGATCTGGATCAGGCCCTGGGCTGATCTCAGCTGGAGGGAAGGGCGGTCTGGTGGCCGGTGACGGGGGGCAGCTTCTTCTTGGGGGCGGCGCGCTTGACCGGGGCCTTGGCGGCCTTGGGCAGGGCGGCGCGGCGCGCGACTTCGGCGTCGATGACCGGCAGGATGTCGCTGGCGGCCATGACCTGGGTCGAGGCGCCGTGTTCGACCAGACGGGCGGCGTTGGCGCGCAGGGTCACCAGATCGGCGTCGGTCATCGAGGGGATCATGTCGGCGAGCGGGGTCATGCGGGCGTCCTGTACGGAATAGGCATCAGGGCCGGCGCGCGAGGCGCCAGCCCTTCAGCTGATTGAAGGCGATCTCGACCACGACCGGATCACCCAGCCCGGAGACGCCCTGAGGCGTACCGAGCGTGGGCAGAACCGTTACGACGTGGCCGTTGTCCAGGCGGACCTTGCGGCCGCCCAGCGGCAGGAGCTTGGTCACCTCGCCGTCGAAGGCGATGGTGTTCCGAAGCGTGTCCTACTCAGCCGCCGTAAGGCGACCGGCGGATTCCTTGCCGGAGCGCGAGTCGCGCTCGATCTCGTAGGAGATCTTCTGGCCTTCGTTCAGCGAGCCGACGCTCGAGGTTTCGACAGCCGAGGCGTGGACGAAGACGTCCTTGCCGCCGTCATCGGGAGCGATAAAGCCGTAGCCTTTGGTGGGGTTGTACCATTTAACAGTGCCGGTAGCCATTTGGAGACCTCCGTCTGGCGTTGGCCGCAGGGAGGGATCCCTGGTCGGCCTGTCGGGTCTGAATGGGATCGGCGTTTGGACCTCGGTGCGTGATGCAAAGGGAGCAGCGGCGTTACGCAGAGAGATCGACCCTCCCCATATGGGCGGCCTTGGCCCGGGGCGCAAGGGCAGGGCGTCAGAAGGCGTAGGCGAGCCGGGCGACGACGGCGTCCTCGTACTGCTCGTCCAACGCGGCGGCGTCGGTGTCGTAGTAGCGCAGGTCGAGGGCGAGGGCGTCGGTCAGGGCGTAGGTCACGCCCGCGTTCCAGCCGGTGTAGTCGGGGCCGCCGTCCTGTTCGCGTCGGCCGATGGCGGCCGAGCCGTCGAGGCGGGGCGAGAAGGTCCAGCCCAGTTCGGCCTCGACCCAGACGTAGGAACGGGTCAGGCCGGGGGCGTCGGGGGCGTACTGGACCAGCAGGGCCGCCTGGGCGGGACCGACGGCGCGGCTGACCTCGGCGCTCAGCTCCAGGCCGTCGGCGTCGTAGCCGGGATCGACGTCCAGGCGGCGCTTGTAGGCGAGGTTGAGGTCGAAGGCGTAGCCGAAGGCCTCGGGCCGGTAGCCGACGATCCAGTCGGTCTCGATGTTCGAGCCGCCCGCCTGGATGGTCTGGAAGCCGGGGGAGACATAGATCCGGCCGTCGTCGCTCTCCCAGGCGGCGTAGGCGGAGACATAGGCGTCGTTGCACGACTTGGAGGCGGCCTTGGAGCGGTTGTCCGTCCCCGCCTCGACCTCGAAGCCCCAGACGCCGCGGCCGGGAGACGTCTGGGCCTGGGCGGGGACGACGGCGGTCAGGACCAGCAGGGAACCCAGCAGGGCGGAGGGAACGAGCGAGGGGATTCGGATCATGCGGGCTCCAACGCGCGGGATGCGCGAAGGAGCCTTACAGGTTTGCGGTCCTGGCTGAAAACTGTTCCGTGGCCTGAGCGAACTCTTGTCGCAGGCGGCCGACCAGTTCGGTGGTCGGCAGGACGTCGTGGATGGCGCCCGCGCCCTGGCCGGCGGACCAGACCGTCTTCCAGGCCTTGGCCTCGTCGCCCATGTCCAGCTTGTGCTCGGGCAGGTGTTTGGGGTCGATCCCGTTCTCGATCAGTGACTTGGACATGAAGTTGGCCGGGATGCCGGACACGGCCGGGGTGTGGACGATGTCGGTCGAGCCGCTGTCGATGATCATCTGCTTGTAGGCGTCGGCCGCCATGGCCTCGGTCGTGTTGATGAACCGGGTGCCCATATAGGCGAAGTCGGCGCCCAGCATCAGGGCCGCTGCCACGTCCTGACCGGTCGAAATCGCGCCGGACAGGATGATGGTCCCGTCGAAGAAGCTGCGCACCTCGTTGACCAGGGCGAAGGGGTTGATGATCCCGGCGTGGCCGCCCGCGCCGTTGGCGACCAGGATCAGGCCGTCGACGCCCGCCTCGGCCGCCTTGCGCGCATGGCGGATGTTGGCGATGTCGTGGAAGACCACGCCGCCGTAGCCGTGGACCGCATCCACCACGTCGCGCACGGCGCCCAGCGAGGTGATGATCAGCGGCACCTTCTCCTCGACCGACACCGTCATGTCGGCCATCAGCCGGGGGTTGGTCGGGTGGACGATGTGGTTGACGCCAAAGGCGGCGGCCCCGGGCTTCAGCCGGCCCTTGATCTCGTGAATCCAGTCGCGATAGCCCTCGGCCGTGCGCTGGTTCAGCGACGGGAAGGTGCCGATGATCCCGGCGTTGCAGGCCTCGACCACCAGGTCCGGGCCGGAGACCAGGAACATGGGCGCCGAGATGATCGGCAGGGTCAGGCCTTTTTGAAGCGAAGCGGGAATGGCCACGGGCGTCTCCTGGGTTTCGTTTCGCTACGCTTAGCGGGCTGTCGCGGGGGAAGGCAATCGGGGAGAATTCGGGCGACGGGATTTCAGACTCGCCGACGAAAAAACAGAGTCTGAATCGTATGAATCGTCTGAAATCGGCGGCGAAGCTGGACGGTGAAAACACAGTCTAATGAGTCCAATGAGTCCAATTTCGGCCCTCCCATCCGATGGGGGTGATTATAGCCGGATTTCAAGGCATGGCGGGTTGAGCAGGGTTTTTTGACGTCAGAGCGTTGAAAGGCTGAGGAAAAATCTGCGGAACTAGGGGCGTTGAACGCCACAAGCCTCGTGCGCGGCGCGCCCCCTCCACCACCGCGCGAAGAGGCGCGGCGGTCCCCCTCCCCCAATGGGGGAGGATTTCGGTCGTCGGCTTCGTAGTCCTCCCCCGTCTGGGGGAGGGGGACCGCGTCTTCGCGGTGGAGGGGGCCGGACGCGGATGGGGTCTGGAATGGGGCGGTTCGCCCGGAGGATTTTCTTACGCGCCGCAAACGCCTAAATGCGCGGCATGACCCACTACACCGACAACCTCAGCCAACTCGGCGCCCAGACCGCCGCCCCGACCAGCCCCGAGACGGCCGTGCTGGAGCGGGTGCCGAACCCGCATGCGGATACGCTGTATCTGGCCCGGTTCACGGCGCCCGAGTTCACCAGCCTGTGCCCGGTGACGGGCCAGCCGGACTTCGCCCATATCGTCATCGACTATGCGCCGGGCGACTGGCTGGTCGAGTCCAAGAGCCTGAAACTGTACCTGACCAGTTTCCGCAACCACGGCGCCTTCCACGAGGACTGCACCGTCGCCATCGGCCGGCGCCTGGCGGACCTGCTGGCGCCGAAATGGCTGAGGATCGGGGGGTACTGGTATCCGCGCGGCGGCATACCGATCGACGTCTTCTGGCAGACGGGCGTGGCGCCCGAGGGGCTGTGGCTGCCGGATCAGGGCGTGCCGACCTATCGCGGGCGGGGGTGACGTGAAAACAAAAAAGCCGGTTCGAGAAGAACCGGCTTTTCGGAATTATGCCTCCGGAGAGGCGTGGGACAGCAGGGTCCCCGCGGCCGAAACCGTGACGTGTATATAGGCTGAGATCTTGCGATGATCAAGTCACCCCCGATGCGGGATCTGAGGAGGCAATCCCTTTTTGAAGAAAGGGCGTCAGAACACGGCGGACATGACGGCTGATCGCTTCGATGTCACTTGGGTCTAGGGTGAATGGCTTGCGCATCTGACCAGCAGTCGTTCTGAGCGGTCTGAGGCGGCCCGACGAGACCGCATAGATGTGATCGCACACGGCCCATGATTCATCTGCTGTCTGCTCGTTTGGATTGTGTTTGAGTTTGTATCCGTGCGGGTTGGACGACTGATCGCGTTTTGTCAGGGGAATGACGAGAGATACGTCGGTGAGCCTGGCGGATTTGATCACCATGACCAGATGCTCGGAGTCGAATTCAGGAATGAGGTTGGTGTGGGAAAAATCGCACCAGTAAACTTCCCCCACCCGTGTTCCGCTTTTGAGGGAGGTCACGGGTGGCTGCTTAATCTTGGCGGGTGGCGGCGCGCGTTTCGCCATCGCCTCTCTGACATCGTCACTGGCGGATATGGTGCCGGTCTTCCGGGGGGCGGTCATTGCACAACCTTGAATAAACCTTGTGCAACTCGCAATGACTGATCGCCGCCTCTCCCTTGAAGCCTAGGGCCGCGGCTTCTCACCCGCGCCTGGGCTTGGGCCGACCAATCCCGCCCACGTCGTTACGCCTAAGGCGCCGCTGGGTCCCCCGGTCTGCGCCGCGAAGGCGCGGCTTGCCGGAGGATGACGCCTATCACGGCAGGCGCGTGACCCTGGCGGCCATGTCCGGGCGGGGGCGTTCCAGGGCGGGTTCGGTCAGGGTTCCGATGTGGATGAAGCCGGCGACGGCTTCGCCCTCGGTCAGGCCGAACAGGGCCACAGCCTGGGGGTCGTAGCTGTACCAGTCGGTGATCCAGCTGGACGAATAGCCGAAGGCGCCGGCCGCGTGTTCCAGGTTCATGCAGACGGCGCCGGCCGACAGCTGTTGCTCCCAGACCGGCTTGGCGGCGGGGACGGGCGTCGAGACGACCAGAATGGTGAGGGGGGCGGCGGTCAGCTTGGCCAGGACCGCCTGGTCCTTGGCCGGCTTGTCGCGGGTCTCGGCCAGGACGGCCAGTTGCTCGGCGATCCGGGCGCGGCTGAGCGGGCCCAGGACCACGAACCGCCAGGGGAAGAGCTTGCCGTGATCGGGGGTGCGGGCGCCCAGGGTCAGGATCTGGTCCAGCTCGGCCTCGGTCGGGCCGGGGGCGGTCAGGGCCTGGGCCGGGGCGGAGCGGCGCGTGGCCAGCCGGTCGCGCAGGTCCTGCGAGGGGACCGGGGCGGGCAGGGGAGCGTTCAGGGGGATAAGGGGCAGCTCGGTCATGCGGTCTAGCTAGGCTTTCGTCCCCGCCTTCGCCATAGGTGAGCCATGAGCAATTCCGACGAACCGAAATGGGCCGAGGGACTGGTCAAGCCGCCGGCGTGGCGCAGCGACGGAACCGAGGTTCTGTTCGACAGCCCGTGGCTGAGCCTGACCCGACATCCGGCGACGGCGCCGACGGGGCATGCAGCCGACTACGCCGTCGTGCGGTTCAAGAACGTCGGGACCGGCGTGTTGCCGGTGCATGACGACGGGACGGTGGTGCTGGTAGGCCAGCAGCGGTTCGCCCTGGCCAACTATTCCTGGGAAATGCCCGAGGGCGGGGCGCCCCTGGACGAGGATCCGTTCGACGGGGTCCGGCGTGAACTGGCCGAGGAGGCGGGGCTGGAGGCCGCGCACTGGGCGCCGGCCCTGACGGTCGAGATGTCCAACTCCATCACCGACGAGATCGGCATGAGCTGGATCGCCTGGGGCCTAAGCCCTGCGCCGGTCGCGCCGGACCCGACGGAGATCATCGCCGTGGTCCGGGTGCCCTTCCTGGATCTGCTCGACGAGATCGGGCGCGGGACGGTGCGCGACAGTCTGACGGTGGCGACGGCGTACAAGGCCTATCATATGGCGCAGAATGGAGCCCTGCCTCCGGCGCTGGCGCAGGCCATGCTGGGGCGGGTATGATGTCGCCGAAGGAGCCCGGCATGGCCAAGCTTGAAGTCGTTGCGGAAACCGACAGCGTGTGGCGCCAGCTGCGCGCCTCGGCCGAGGCCGCCGCGCGCGAGGAGCCCCAGCTGGGCTCGCAGATGAATGCGGTCATCCTGTCGCACGACGACCTGGCCGGCGCGCTCAGCTTCCAGATCGCGCGCAAGCTGGCCGACGGGGAAATGAGCGCCATGTCGGTGCGCGAGGTCTGCCTGTCGGCCTTCGTCGCCGATCCGGCCATGGTCGCGGCGGCGGAAGCCGATCTGCAGGCGGTGGCCGAGCGCGACCCGGCGATCCGCAACCTATTGCAGCCCTTCCTATATTTCAAAGGCTTCCAGGCGCTGCAGGGCTGGCGCGTGGCGCACTGGCTGTGGGGACAGGGGCGCGAGACCCTGGCCTTCCACTTCCAGAGCCGGATCTCCGAACTGTTCCAGCTGGACATCCATCCGGCGGCGCGGCTGGGCAAGGGCCTGTTCCTGGACCACGGCACCGGCATCGTCATCGGCGAGACGGCGGTGGTCGGCGACGACGTGTCGATGCTGCACAACGTTACCCTGGGCGGCACGGGCGCCGAGCGCGGCGACCGCCATCCCAAGATCGGCAAGGGGGTGCTGCTGGGCGCCGGGGCCAAGGTGCTGGGCAATATCCACGTCGGCGACTACGCCAAGGTGGCCTCGGGCTCGGTGGTGCTGAAGGATGTGCCGTCGGGCTGCACCGTGGCCGGGGTGCCGGCGCGCCTGGTCAACTGCCCCACCGGGGCCGAGCCGGCGCGGACCATGGACCATACGCTGGCGGACGTGGTGTACGACTTCGTGATCTGACGGGTTTCCCTCAACGCCCGACTTCTCTAGGGTCCGCCGCCAACCCAAGACCATGAGGCCCCCCGTGAAAGACACCGACCTGAAGCGCATCGAGGCCCACCTCAAGCGCACCTTCAACACCGGCGGCATCATCGTGAAGGCCCGTCCCAAGCAGAACGACTCGGCCGAAGTCTATGTCGGCGACGAGTTCATCGGCATCGTCTTCGAGGACGAGGACGAGGAAGGCTCGTTCATGTTCGAAATGGCGATCCTGGCCGAAGACCTGCCGGACTAGGGGTTTGATCCCCTCCGGGAATCGCCCTGCGTCAAGTTGCGCGGGGCGATCTTGAGAACGTTCTCAAAAATGGCTTGACGGGCCGCCGCGTCCCGTCCCTAATCCGCGCCGAAGGGCGGCGGATCGATCGCTCGGGAGCAGACGCGCAGGGTGAAGGGTCGGAATGTCGCCATTCCGTCGCGCCTGTCCGCCTGTCTTCCGATCCGTCAGACGCACGCCTCCTGGTTCATCCTGCGAGGAAATCCGATGCGCACGACTGTGTCCCTGATGGTTCTGGCCCTGGCCATGAGCGGCGGCGCCCCCGCCCTGGCCCAGACGGCCGCGGTTCCCGAGGCGGCGCGGGCCCATCCCGCCCTCTGGCCCCAGGCCGCGACCCCGGCCGCGATCAGCGATGCGCGTACCGAGGTCTTCGTCACCGAGCTGATGGCGAAGATGACGCTGGAGGAGAAGGTCGGGCAACTGATCCAGGCCGACATCGGCTCGATCACGCCGGACGACCTGAAGACCTATCCGCTGGGCTCGATCCTGGCGGGCGGCAGTTCGGGACCTTGGGGCGACGACAAGGCGACTGCGCAGAAGTGGCTGGACCTGGCCCGCGCCTTCCGCGCCGCCAACGAGGCGCGCGGGGGGACGGTGATCCCGCTGATCTATGGCATCGACGCGGTGCACGGGCACAACAACGTCCCCGGCGCGACCATCTTCCCGCACAACATCGGCCTGGGCGCCGCGCGCGATCCGGACCTGATCCGGCGGATTGGGGCGGCGACGGCGCTGGAAGTGGCCGTGACAGGGGCGGAATGGACCTTCGGCCCGACCCTGGCCGTGCCGCGCGACGACCGCTGGGGCCGGTCCTATGAGGGATACGCCGAGGACCCGGAGGTTCAGCGGTCCTACGCCGGGCCGATGACCCTGGGGCTCCAGGGCGAGCTGCAGCCGGGGCGGCCGCTGGCGCCCGGCCATATCGCCGGATCGGCGAAACACTTCCTGGCCGACGGCGGCACCTTCGAGGGCGAGGACCAGGGCGACTTCCGGGGCACGGAGCAGGAGCTGATCGACGTCCACCTAGGCGGCTATGTCCAGGCCATCGACGCGGGCGTGCTGTCGATCATGGCCAGTTTCTCGGGCTGGAACGGCTATAAGCACTCGGGCAACCCGACCCTGCTGACCGACGTGCTGCGCGGGCCGCTGGGGTTCAAGGGCTTCGTGGTGTCCGACTGGAACGCCCACGGGCAACTGCCGGGCTGCACCAATGAGAGCTGCGCCCTGGCCGTCAACGCCGGCATCGACATGCTGATGGCGCCCGATAGCTGGAAGCCGCTGTACGCCTCGACCCTGGCCCAGGCCAGGTCGGGCGAGATCCCGGCGGCGCGGGTGGACGAGGCTGTGCGCCGCATCCTGATCGCCAAGGTCAAGACCGGCCTGTTTGAACCGACGCGGCCGGTCGAGGGCCGGTTCGAGGAACTGGCCTCGCCGGCGCATCGGGCCCTGGCGCGCGAGGCGGTGCGCAAGTCGCTGGTGCTGCTGAAGAACGACGGCGTCCTGCCGGTCCGCGCCAATGCGCGGGTGCTGGTGGCGGGGACGGCGGCCGACGACATCGGCCAGGCCTCGGGCGGCTGGACCCTGAGCTGGCAGGGGACGGGCAATTCCAACGCCGACTTCCCCCAGGGCCAGTCGATCTGGGGCGGGATCGAAGAGGCGGTCAAGGCGGGGGGCGGGAGCGCGACCCTGAGCGCGGACGGGAGCTTCACCCAGAAGCCGGACGTGGCCATCGTCGTCTTCGGCGAGACCCCCTATGCCGAGTTCCAGGGCGACGTGGACAATCTGGACTACGTGCCCAGCGCGCCGCTGGAGACGCTGAAGCGCCTGAAGGCGGCAGGGATTCCGACCGTGTCGGTCTTCCTGTCGGGCCGTCCGATGTGGACCAATCCGGAGATCAACGCGTCAGACGCCTTTGTCGCCGCCTGGCTGCCGGGGACCGAGGGCGGCGGGGTCGCCGACCTGCTGGTGGGCGGCGCCGACGGCAAGCCGCGCAACGACTTCCACGGCAAGCTGTCCTTCAGCTGGCCCAAGGATGCGACGGGGACGCCGCTGAACCACGGCCAGCCCGGCTATGACCCGCAGTTCGCCTATGGCTACGGCCTCAGCTACGCCGCGCCGGCGACGGTGGGGATGCTGTCGGAGGAGAGCGGGGTCTCGGCCCAGGCGACCAATCTGGACCGCTATTTCGTCGACGGTCGGTTCGTCTCGCCCTGGAGCCTGCTGCTGAACGACGCGGGCGGCCAGACCCGGCCCGGCACGGCCAAGACGGCCTCCAGCCCGCGCAGCGGCGTGGCCTCGCGCCCGGTCGACGACCTGGCCCAGGAAAGCGGTCAGCAGTTCGTCTTTGCGGGGACGGGAGCGGCCAGCGTCGAAATCTGGGGCACGCCTGTCGATCTGACGCGTCAGGCCAATGGCGCCGTGGCTCTGGGCTTCCGCTACCGGGTGGACGCTGCGCCGAGCGCGCCGGTGGCCTTCAAGCTGGGCGGCGGAGCCATCGACCTGACCGGCCTGCTGCGTTCGGCCCCGGTGGGCCAGTGGCGCGAGGCCCGTATCCCCCTGACCTGTTTCCGCACCGACGGCGGGGATCTGTCGAAGGTCGAGGTTCCATTCCACATGGCGACCAGCGGGACGCTGACGGTGTCGGTGTCCGAGATCAAGCTGGACTCCAGCCAGACCGAGACGCGCTGCCCGGCATAAGGGGCTATGAACACCCTAAGCGGAAGCGCTGAGCTTCCGCTTAGGGTGATGGGGTGGACGCCCCCCGACGGCATCTATGTGCCAGAGTGAGGTGTTGAACAGCACTCGAAGGAGGCGTCC